>CAYJNE010000095.1:0-3335 GCA_964371345.1 uncultured Desulfovibrionaceae bacterium
AAATCATAAGCCCTGGGTAAACCATAAGCATGGGGCTTGTGCGCATGACGGTGCGTGCTTCTGCAATCATCACACCCCATTCTGGTGTGGGCGGTTGTATGCCAAGCCCGAGGAAGGATAAGCCAGCCACATGCAAGAGCATATGCCCCACGTCTAAACTCGCAAGTATGAGTAATTGCACGATAACTGCTGGTAAAATGTGGCGTATGACGATGCGGGTTTTGCTAGCCCCCATGGATTTAGCCGCCAAAATATAATCTCTATTCTTAAAACTTAAAACATAGCTACGTACAAGGCGGATGTACCACGCTAGGTGAGTTATGGCAGTGGCAAGAATTAGATTGGTAAAACCAGCACCCAAGATGCCAATTAAAAACAAAGCTAAAACAACGGTTGGAAAAACGAGCATCCCGTCACAAATGCGCATAATAATTGTGTCAATTTTACCACCCAAGTATCCACAAATGGAGCCAAGCACTAAACTACAACCTACAATTATGCCTAAAATGTAGAAAACAGTGCTTAAGGAATAGCGAGCACCCACCATTAGGCGCGAAAACACATCCCGCCCAAGGTGATCTGTCCCTAAAAAATGCTCGGCACTGGGTTTAAGCAATTTATTTCCAATGTCCACCACTGTGGGGTCGTAGGGGGCAAGCCATGTACCAAAAACGGCGCATACAAGCATGGGCACAAGTATGCATAGGGCGATGATGGTTTTTATATTCATACTATTGCTCCGCACTTTCCAAACGAATTCGAGGATCAATGTAGGAATAAACAATGTCTACAAGTAAATTCACAACTACAAAAATTCCAGCCATAACTAGCGTGAATGCTTGAATTACAGGGTAGTCGTGATTATAAATTGCTGTGAGTACATACCGCCCAACACCTGGCCAGTTAAATATGCTTTCCACGATGACTGCACCGCCAAGCAATTCGCCAAAGTGCATACTAAGAGTAGTGAGCACGGGGATGCAAGCATTGCGCAGAATGTGTAATGTAATCCTAAACTTAGATACACCTCTAGCCTTGGCATAGATGACGCTACGGCTATGCATATGCTCAAGCATACTAGCTCTAATCAAACGAGCATTGATGCCAATGGACATGAAGGAAAGCGTTAACACAGGCAGAATGAGTGAACTTGCGCCCTCTCGCCCCATGGCTGGTAAGAATCCAAAATATTTGGCAAAAAGTAGCATGAGTAAGAAGCCAAGCCAAAAAGACGGCATGGAAACAGCACTAAAGGATATAAAGCGTATGCCATAATCTGGCCATTTATCCTTATAATACGCACCAATAATGCCCAAGGGTATGCTTATGATTATGGTAGCGCATATGGCCCAAAGGGTTAGCTCAAGGGTGGCAGGTAAAAAGTAGAGTATTTCGCCAAGGGCTGAGTTTCCACTTACATATGACAAGCCCATATCACCTTGTAATGTATTAGTGATCCAGTCAAAATACTGCTGCCAAAACGGATTATTAAGGCCTAGATCGGCACGAATGCTTGCTAAAATTTTCTCGGTGGGGGGTAGGCCAGATATGCGAGCGTACGCTAAGGCTGGGTCAGTTTTGCCAAGGCGCAGCACGCAAAAAACAAATAGCGATACTCCCAAACATAGCGGAATCAGCGTTAATAGGCGGCGGGTAATATAGCGTAGCATTTTTTTGGCCTTGGTCTTTTTAGAAAATTAAAGTGTTACATTATGTTTTGCAGGTGTAAAATTTAAAGTATAACTTTAATTTTATGTCTGCGTATAATCAGACATTACTCGGGACGTTTTAGGGGGCAAAATTGCAATTCATAAGAAACAGGAGCAAACACGAAGTCTTTCAATAGTTTTTTCTTAAAAATTGCTTTGTCCACTGTATAGCTTAGTGGCACGTAAACAACTTCTTCATGCAAAATACGCCAAATGGTGTTAAAGCTCTTCTTTAAAATATCCTCGTTGGTGGACTTTTGAGCTATGGCAATGGATTTATCCAAAAGTGCTTTATTTTTAAGGCCCAATTGGGCTTGATATTCAGCGTGACCTGGTACACTCATAATGCCTAGGTAAGAAAATGGGGCATAGGGTGCGCCGCTGGAATTGCAGAAAATCAAGTTAAAAGTTCCGTCCACTTGGGATTGCATAAAGCTCACTGGCTCTTCACCAACTAGGCGTACGCCAATGCCAATGCTTGCCAAATTACTTTGCACGGTTTCAGAAATGGCTCGCATAATGCTTTCATTAGCTATGAATTTAATGTCTATCTGTAAGGGCTTACCGTTTTTTGTGCGGATTTTTTCACCTTGCTCAAGCTTCCAGCCTGCCTCATCAAGTAAGGTGGCAGCTTGTTTTTTATCATATATATATGGGGCAAGCTTCACATCACTGTAGGGTAGGCTCTCATGCATGAGGCTTTCTGCTGGTAGTTCTTGATTTAAAAGTATACCCGACAAAATGGCCTTGCGGTCAATGGCTTGCACAACGGCTTTGCGTACGGCTAGGTCATTGGTGGGAAATTTTGCCGTATTCATAGCAATTAAGCGGGTATTGCGTGCCTCGGAGCTTTGTGAAATGTAATCATCATTCTTGGCAAGCATGGCGTAGGCTTCTGGGCTTATGTCTGCTGTGCCGTGGTCGCCCATGGCGGTGGCAATAATATCGACGCTTTCGGACTCAAGGGCAATGGCTCTGGTTTCCACATCTGGTATGACCTTTACTAAAATTTCATTCATTTGTGGACGCTTACCCCAATAGTGCTTATTGCGCACAAAGCGGTCATATTCTCCTTTGCGAGTTTCTGTTAGCACCCAAGGGCCTGTGCCCACGGCCTTGGTAAACTTACCGCCAGCATCCATGGCCTTGGGGGATAGAAAGCGCAAAGGGCGCACAAAGGTAAATTCTTGCAAAGTGGCCATATATGGACGTTTGAGGGTTATTTTTACCGTGTAATCGTCAAGGGCTTTATATGATGTAATGAGGTTCATAATGGTTAGCCAACTATGCCTGTCTTTATTGGCAAATACGGCATCAAGATTTTTTATGACGGCGTGAGCATTAAAGGGCGTGCCATCGGAAAACAGCACGTCTTTGCGCAAGTGGAAGGTGTATGTTTTTTGGTCGGATGATATGTCCCAACGCTCGGCAAGCCAAGGTATAATTTTGCCACCTTTGCCATATTGTACCAATGGCTCATAAACAAAGGCTTGGGCAAACATCATATTGGCTCCGTAGTCATGCGGATTGAGCGGGCCTACGTTGGTACTCCAAGCATAAACGAGGGTGCTTGGGTCTTGCCCTTTGGCGGCGTGGGCTACGGGGCTTAGGGCTATAATAACGAAG
>CAYJNE010000095.1:3435-6233 GCA_964371345.1 uncultured Desulfovibrionaceae bacterium
AAAAGCCCGCCAGAGGTTTGTGTATCAAATAATATACTTTCAAGGGTGGGATTTAAATTGCTTGAGGTTTGGGTGAAGGCTTGCCAATATTTTTTATTGGCGTAGCTTCCCGCAGGAATGAGGCCATTGTTGGCATAGTCAATGGCAGGCTCAAACACTGGTACGTCTTGGCTTATGAGCTCCACTTGAACCTTGGATGCGAGGGCCATTTCAATACTATGCCCAGCAAGGCCAAAGCCCGTTATGTCCGTTGCGGCCTTGAGATTAAATTCATGTATGAGTTTTGCCGCTTGGTTGTTTAGTTTGCTACACCATGTTTCAATTAGCTTTTGGCTTTCTTCCCAATTATCCCAACGGGCTTTAACTCCAGTTGCTAAAATGCCTGTGCCTAACGGCTTGGTTAATATTAGCACATCGCCAACTTTAAGGCCGTCATTGGTGGTGGCTCGCTCTGGGTCAATATGACCCGTGACGGAAAGGCCGTATTTTATTTCATCATCTTCAACGCTATGCCCGCCCACCAGCACGCATTCTGCTTCTATAAGTGTATCTTGCCCGCCTCGTAGAATTTCGCTCATGGTTTTTAAGCCTGCTTCGCCGTGGCAAGCGGTGGGGAAAAACAGCATATTTAGCGCACACCAAGGGGTACCGCCCATGGCGTAAATATCTGATAGGGCATTGGCAGCAGCAATACGTCCGAACATATAGGCATCATTAACAATGGGAGCCAAAATATCCACAGTTTGCACAAGGGCCTTGCCTTGAGGAAAGTCCACAACTGCCGCATCTTCATTACGCGCACGACCAGCAAGCACACGCAATTCAAGGTCATTGCGTGTGGGGCGTACAGTTTTAAGTAGTTGCTCCAGAACCTCCGGAGCTATTTTTGCGGCTCAGCCTGCGGCTTTTGCCATGTCGAGCAAGTGCATAATGCCCTCAAATTGTATAATATATTGCTGTTATGAAAAGTTATTATATGCGAAAGTACTGCTAATATCAAGGCTTGTGAGTATGAGGAAAAATCATCTATGTATTTTGCAAATATCAAATTTACTTGAGCTTGCACGTAGCTTAAGTTATACAAATTGCTAGTGCTTGTTTTGTGGGGAAATTTATTGGTGTACCTTCGCCAAAATTTGCGCATTGTTCAGTTGGATATTTAAATTATTTTAATAAAACTAGCTCTTACGTAATAAAGTGACAAAATTATTATATGGACACTTCTAACTAAAGGAAAAGTAGCATGATGAAACGTATTCCAAAACTAGTTGGCTTGATATTGATTATAATGACCGCTTGGGTTGGGCTTGGCCAAGCAGAAACTAGTGAAATTTATAATAAAATAACTGGTTTGGAAAAGCTAAAAAATAAGATTGACTATAGCCAAAAGGAAAATTGGCTTTCATTGCCGTCTTTGCCAAACCGTCCTGTTGACGTGTTGTATTTTTACCCAACTACGTATCGAAAAGGTGATTCTGACCAGCATATTGCTGAAATAACTGACCGTGTAATGAGAGATGGAGCTAAGGTAATGTTGAAAACTCAAGCTTCAGTCTTTGCTGAAACTTGTAATATTTACGCCCCATACTATCGCCAAATAGACGCCTTTGGATTTAATGAGCTCACCTTAAAGCAGCAAGATATGGCTGCAGAAATAATAGTTGAGGCTGATCCTTTCCGTTGGCTTGATTATTACTTTACCCACTACAATAATGGGCGTCCATTTTTTCTGGCTGGACACTCTCAGGGGTCAATCGTCTTAACTGTAGTGTTGGCCGAATACTTCAAAAAGCACCCTGAGCATTATAAGCGGATGATTGGAGCTTATGTGATTGGTTTTGCAGTAACTAAGGAATACTTGGCTGATAATCCTCATTTGAAATTTGCCACTAAAGCTGATGATATTGGGGTTATAATATCTTATAATACCGAAGCTCCAGAAAATATTGGAAAAAGGAATTTGGTTGTCAGAAAAAACTCTTTGGCGATTAACCCCATAAACTGGGTCAGAGATGAAACCCCAGCTACTTTGAAAGAAAATTTGGGCTCCTTTGACACTGTGGCAGAAAAGTTAGGGCCACCCTTGGCTGATGCTACTATTAATTTGGAACGTGGAACAGTTATTTGTAGCACTGCTGATATTAGTAAGTACGCTTCAAAAGCAGTTGAAATGTTTGGACCAGCCAGTTTCCATGCTATGGATTATGAATTTTATCATGAAAATTTACGAAAAAATGTCCAAGAGAGGATTAAGGCTTATAATGACGCTAAATAGCTTATTTTCAAGAAATTACTATATTATATCTATAAAATAGAATGTAACTATTTACAGTACAATTACTTTATTTTGCTTAAATGTTTTTTTACGAAATATTATTTTTTACATTTTCTTCAAAAAATGTATCCACCAAGCGTAATTCATCAATGAGGTCGGTTATATATTTAATTTCGCTGATGAAACGTTTACGGAGTTTGTCAACACTAGTATTTAAACTACCTATTTCAAAGGAGTTTCTACCTGAATTAATGGCAATGTGTACCTTGCCCTCACGCAAAAAACACATATAAGTATGTCCCTCAGCCTTGTTGTCCATGGCTTGAATAAATTCCATCATATGCGGTGTTAAAATATAAAAAGCTTCATGGGCATTTTCTGTGTTAATAAAAAATTGTTTATTAAATGATTCACTGTCCGTTTGAACAGAATTCTTTTTGCGCGATTGGCCCATTTTGCTGCGCTCGGCTATTCTAAGTTCAGTGGAGAGCTTTTTCTTAAAATCGCAAATCATCCATAGGCC
>CAYJNE010000096.1:0-6204 GCA_964371345.1 uncultured Desulfovibrionaceae bacterium
CACTGCGAATGGCGGCGGCAGTGCTTTTTCCGTCAATTATCGTAGCCATTTTTTACCCTTATTATCTAATTTACTTGAAATAATCTTTGCCAAAATGTGAAGGGGGCAATTACAAACAAACCGCTCAAAAGGTGCTAGATGCAAGGAAGATAAGATTTTTGGGAGGGTGTATAGGACTCTTATGGTCCATACCCCGACCAAAAATCTTATCTGACGCAGCAGGTAGTGCCTTTTGAGCGGTTTGTTACTTACTCGTCTTCACCAATGGCAAAGTACTCCGCCATCATAGGGCCAAAATAAGTGGCGGTTTCGTCAAGTTCTTCTTCGATGCGTAGTAATTGATTGTACTTTGCGGTACGATCAGAGCGGCAAAGGGAGCCAGTTTTAATTTGTCCAGCATTCACAGCAACGGCAAGGTCAGCGATGAAGGAATCTTCAGTCTCGCCAGAGCGGTGTGAAATAACTGTTGTATAAGCTGCTTCTTTAGCCATTTCAATGGTGTCTAAGGTTTCAGTAACGGTGCCAATTTGGTTAAGTTTAATCAAAATGGAGTTACCAATACCTTCAGAAATGCCTTCGGCTAAGATTGCAGGGTTGGTTACGAAAATATCATCACCAACTATTTGCACGGTTTCGCCAAGACTACTGCTTAGAATACGCCAGCCGTCCCAATCAGCTTCGGCAAGGCCGTCTTCAATGGAAATAAGCGGATATTTTTGAGTAAACTCACCAAGCCAGTTAACCATTTCTGCGTTGGAAAAGCTTTTGCCTTCGCCAGCAAGCACGTATTTGCCGTCTTTATAAAATTCTGAAGCGGCGGCATCAATACCAAGGGCAATTTCTGTACCTGGGTTATAGCCAGATTCTTCAATGGCACGAACGATATAGCTAAAAGCTTGGTCATGGTCTTTTAAGTTTGGTGCAAAGCCGCCCTCATCGCCAACGCTGGTCACATGACCGTCAGCACTGAGTAGGGCTTTTAGGGTGTGGAATACTTCTGCACCCATGCGCAAGGCATCACGGAAGGTATACGCACCCACGGGAATAATCATAAATTCTTGAATATCAAGGTTATTTGGTGCGTGTTCGCCACCGTTAATAATATTCATCATGGGCACTGGCAAAACTTTTGCGTTAATGCCGCCGATGTATTGATATAAAGGTAGACCAAGGAAGTTTGCAGCAGCACGGGCAGTTGCCATGGATACACCAAGCATGGCATTGGCCCCAAGGCGCGCTTTATTATCGGTGCCGTCAAGGTCGATTAATGTGGTGTCTAATTGCACTTGGCGAAGAGCATCAAGGCCCACGACATTTTCAGCAATTTCGCCATTAACATGGTCAACGGCCTTGGTAACACCCTTTCCGCCATAGCGTTTTTTATCGCCGTCACGCATTTCTAGGGCTTCACGTGTTCCAGTGGATGCACCAGAAGGCACAGCCGCACGACCGATGTGGCCAGATTCAAGACTAACTTCTACTTCAACAGTGGGGTTGCCGCGTGAGTCCAAGATTTCGCGGGAAAGTACAGAAACTATAGTGCTCATGACTTCTCCTTATGTGGCTGCAATTCAGCGGCCTGTTTAGTTTTTAACATAATACAACTGTCTTAACCCGTCCAACATCAAATCGGGTATGACCTTATAAAAACAATTTGTTCTTTTGGCAATGTCTTTGGCAAAGCCGCCCGTGGCAATGATTTTGGGCTCATGGGGCAACTGTTTGCTAAGGCGTTCGGTAATGCCCTCAACCAGTGCGCAAAAGCCAAATACAATGCCGTGTTGAATACTAGATACAGTATCACGCCCCACAATGGGTTCCATATCATCAAATTCAAGGTTAACACGAGGCAGTTTTGCGGCATTACTGGTCAAAGCAGTGGCGGCAGTATGCACACCTGGGAATATAAGTCCACCAAGATATGATTGCTCATTTATGCAATCAAAGGTGGTGGCAGTGCCAAAATCCACAACTATTAAGGACGGACTTTCTGGCACCATGCGCCGTGCGGCAAGGGCACATACTAGGCGGTCGGCCCCCACTTCCTGCGGTTTGCTATAACAATTTTCAAGTGGAATTACAATATCTTGCGGCACTTGATAAAATTTTGCGCCCACAAAACGTGTGCAAGCTTCACGCACCAATGGTGTCATGGAGGGCACAACAGAAGAACACACGCAGGCTTCTATGGAAGCAGGGTCACGCCCAGCATGAGAAAGTAAGGAATAAAGTGTAATACCAAGGCTATCTGCCGTTTGCCCTGCATCGGTGCGCAAGGTATACGCAGCCTCAATGCCCTTATCATGGGCTAGGCCCACCTTTATGGACGTATTACCAATATCAAAAAGGAGTATTTGGCTCATAATTATACTTATTGTTGGTGACTGAATGGGCAATAGTATGAAAAATAATACCAAATTACCAGAAAAATTTTTCTTTAAAACTGGCCTAGACTATCACTTGGCAGTGTGCTAGGGGTTTTCTTAATAGATATAATAATACTACATGACTAGCTGGAGGAATTTTATGAATAGACGTACATTCTTAAAAATGCAATTGCAGACTTTGGCCTATCTTTCTGCAGGTTCCACCGTACTGGCCTCTGGGCTTTATTTACCAGCTAAGGGTTTTGCCAAGGCAAATCCAGATGTAAGTATTGTTAAAGGTAGCCCCGCCACCGCCACTCGAGCCGCAGTGGATGCCATTGGCGGCATGTCACGTTTTGTAAAGCCTGGGCAAAGTGTGGTCATAAAGCCCAATATGAGCTTTGCCCAAGGCGTTGATAGTGCCACCACCACCCACCCCGAAGTGGTGCGTGAAGTGCTTGTGCTTTGCAAAGAGGCAGGTGCCAAAAGTGTGCGCGTGCTTGACCACTGCCTACAAGACGTAAGACTTTCATTAGAAAATTCAGGCATTTTAGCTGCGTGTGACAGTGTGGAGGAAGGCATTTGTAGGCAACTTATGGACGAAGAATTTTACACCGATACCCCCATAGCCAATGCCGAAGAAATGCAAGAAAACGCCTTCATGCGTGATGTATTAAATGCCGATGTTATCATAGCCGTGCCTGTGGCTAAAAGTCACAGTTCCGCAGGAGTTTCATTATCCCTCAAGGGGCAAATGGGCCTAATTTATAACCGTGGCATCATGCACTATCGCTACGATTTGGCAACGTCCATTGTGGATATGAATAACGTGGTCAAGCCGCATTTGGCGGTTATTGACGCCACTCGTGTTCTAACCACGGGCGGGCCCAGTGGGCCTGGTAAGGTCATTACCCCAAGCGAAGTCATAGCCTCAGCTGACCCCGTAGCTGCTGACGCCACAGCCGTTGCAAGATACCAATGGTACGGGCGCAAAATAGAGCCACGCCAAGTGGCGCATATCCGCAAGGCGCATGAGCGAGGCATGGGACGCATGGATATTGAAAACTTGCAAACCATGGAAATTAGCGTCTAATAAGCCATATGAAAAACAAGCATATTAGACTAGTTATACAGGCTCTAAGCCTTGGACTATTCTTATTTTTGCTCTGGCAAAGTGTCTTTCCTCGTATGGAGTGGCCTCGTATGGAGTGGCCTCTTATGGAGTGGCTCTTGCCAGTGGAGATATTTCTAAGGCTTGACCCACTTGTGGCGGTGCTTGTGCCCGTGGCCATTAAGGAGTTTGTGCCCACGCTAGGGGTGGGGCTTGCAATTTTAGCCTTAGCCCTGCTTCTGGGCCGATTTTTTTGCGGCTACATTTGCCCCATGGGTATTAGCCTTGATGTATCACGAAATATTGTCCCTCATAAAATTTATAATAACAAATCCTTACCAACTTGGCTGCCTAAAACTAAGTATCTTATTTTAACGGCAATTGCCTTTTCAGCCTTACTTGGGGTAAGCCACATTTTTTGGGGCTCACCCATTGCCCTTATAACACGCTTTTATGCTCTGCTTTTGCACCCTATTTTGCTACTTTTTGCAAAGTTTGGTCTTGATTCTGCACGCCCCTTCATTGAAACCCTAGATATGCCGACCTTGTCCTATCTACAAATAAAGCCTCGTGTTTTTTATAGCGTTTATTTTATTGCAAGCCTCTTTGGCTTACTATTTTTACTTGAGCGTATGCGCCCTCGCTTTTGGTGCCGCTATCTTTGCCCAGCAGGAGCCATATTAGGTCTTTTATCCGCAAAGCCCATATGGCGGCGGCGGGTACACACTTGTATTGAATGCGGAAAATGCACCAAACATTGCCCCACGGAGGCCATTGGCGCAGACCCCACCACAACTAAACACACGGAATGCATCACTTGCCATAATTGTGTGGACGTTTGCCCAGTACAAGGCATCTACTTTTTACCCCATAAGGAAAAAGACCAAAAAGCCCAAGCTCACACAAAGCAAAATGCAGAAAATAATTCAGCCCCACCACACTTACCCATACCCACGAGGCGGGCATTTTTGTGTGCCGCTGGAGCTGGCGTTGGCCTTGCAAGCCTTGGGCATATTAACACTGCCTCACGCTTGGCCCAAGGTGCCAAGGGAACAGTATTACAATCCGCCTGTGTGCGCCCACCAGGAGCAAGGCCCGAAGTAGACTTTTTGGCCCGATGTATACGCTGTGGGCAATGTATGAAAGTTTGCCCCACCAATGGACTGCAACCAACATGGATAACCGCTGGTTTTGAAGGTGTTTTTAGCCCCGTACTCATGTCACGAAGGGGCCCATGCGAGCCAGAATGTGCGGCCTGTGGCGAAGTTTGTCCCACGGGGGCCATTATGGACTTACCCCTAAAAGAAAAACAGCAAGCCAAGGTGGGCACGGCTGTGGTTAAACCTGGGCTTTGTTTAGCTTGGGCAGAGGGGCGCAGTTGCGTTGTATGCCAAGAAGTATGCGCATTTGGGGCCATTAGTTTGCAACCCAATGCTAGCACAAAAGCACCAGTACCCATTGTTAACGCCAAACGCTGTTTTGGTTGTGGTTTTTGTGAGCGCCATTGTCCTGTGCATGTGCCAGCCATTGCGGTTTACCCGCTAAATGCTCTGCGCCTAAATACTACTGACTATACAAAAGCTGCAAAATCCGCTGGGCTTGATTTAATACCCGTGGCTTTACGACCCAAAGAGCACGGACTTTTTGACGAAATACCTGAAGACCAACTTCCCCCTGGATTTTCTGAATAATAACAAGCGAGTGAAACATGCTAACAGATCAAGAACAACGCAAGATTTTACGAGATATTTTTGATGCAGCCCTTTTAGCCGTTGCACCCGACAAAGCTGTGGGTCGTTTTTTAAAGCTAAATGGTGATATGCTATGCGTCAATGAGCGAAAATATAATTTAAAAAACAAGAAAATATTGGTACTTGGTGCGGGCAAAGGTGTAGCCCCCATGGCCTTAGCTGTGGAAAATATCTTGGGCGAGCGCATTAATGACGGGCTTGTGGTGGCAAAATATGAACACTCCCTTCCCTTAAAACATATTAAAATAATGGAAGCCGCCCACCCAGTACCCGACAATGCAGGTGTAATTGCAACCAAGGCTCTTTTGGAAAAAGCGGCCCTTGCCGATGAAAACACCCTTGTTTTATGCCTATTTACAGGCGGAGCCAGCGCGCTAACTCCAG
Source organism: uncultured Desulfovibrionaceae bacterium (assembly GCA_964371345.1). GTDB lineage: Bacteria > Desulfobacterota > Desulfovibrionia > Desulfovibrionales > Desulfovibrionaceae > CAYJAD01. The sequence goes on from CAYJNE010000096.1 coordinate 5,613, forward strand.
CTCCAGCTAAGGGCTTAAACCTTGAACATATTCAAGAAATAACAAGCCTACTCTTACAAAGCGGAGCAACCATTCAACAAATAAATGCCGTGCGCAAGCACCTTTCTAGCTTTAGCGGTGGGCAATTAGCCAGAGCTTGCGCCCCCGCCGAAATATTGAATTTAATTGTATCTGATGTCATTGGCGATGAACTTGATGTTATTGCCTCTGGCCCCACTGCTCCAGACGCTTCCACTTTTGCACAATGCTTAGAAATCATTAAACAATATTCGCTATTTGAGCGTTTACCCAAGGACGTGCAGGAACACCTTTTGCAAGGTGAACAAGGGCTTATCATGGAAACGCCCAAAGCACATGACCCCCTATTTGAGCAGGTGCATAATGTGCTCATTGCAACCAATGCCGAGGCCCTAAATGCTGCTGCTAACTATGCAAAAGCACAAGGATTTGCCACTTATATTCTGCCAGGTTTTATGCAAGGTGAGGCTAAGGATCAAGCTGTGGCCTTGGTGGAATATGCCAAAAAAGTGGAATGCGAAGGGACACAACCCATATGTATTTTAGCAGGTGGGGAAACAACAGTAACCATTCA
>CAYJNE010000097.1:0-6189 GCA_964371345.1 uncultured Desulfovibrionaceae bacterium
ACCGCCACTGACGCTTGGAATTTGAATTTTAGTGTGATTTATAGTTTTTAGTGCTTTATAGATTTGTGGTAGTTTTGCTGAAACAAGAAAGTAATTTTAAAAACCCATATTCCAACTCCGTAGGAGTGGGAATATGGGCGTTAAAGTTTTTTGAGAGAGGGGGGCTGTCTGCCCGAAGGGTGCAAAGCATAGCCGTTAGGCGAGTTTGCGAGCCTTACGGATACAGAGAGCCTAGGCTGGAGGAGAGAACTTTTTTTCAAAAAAGTTCTCTCCCTCAGAAGAAATAAATTAATGCTTAAATGAACGTTGGGCAGTGAAGACCATAGCCACTTGGGGGCTATTCTCATTACAAGCTGTAATAACTTCATGGTCACGCATGGAGCCGCCAGGCTGGGCTATGGCGGTAACTCCTTCAGCTAGGGCCACGTCCACCCCGTCTCTAAATGGGAAAAACCCGTCAGAAACTAAGACAGTTCCTTTAAGGCCACCCTTGGCTTCCTTTGTTTGATTATCAATTTCAATAACCTTTTTGGCGGCTTCTGCATCGGTTTTAGCTTTTTCTTTTAGCTCATAGAGTGAGATGCCAAATTCATTGAAGCAAAGTGTGTCTGCGTATTTGGTGTAAGCTTTGTGTATGGCAAGTTCAACGCAGCCCACACGGTCTTGCTCGCCTGTTCCAATGGCGACAGTGGCACCATTTTTCACAAATATAACAGAGTTTGAGGTGACACCAGCTTCCACTGCCCAAGCAAAAAATAGGTCGTCAAGTTCTTGTGGGGTGGGTTTGCGTGCGGTGACGGTTAGGCCATCCTTGGTGGTGGTTGTGGCGGGCTCAAAATCGCATGTTTCAAGTATACGGTTTACAAATGATTTTTGTAAAACAAGGCCGCCGTCAGCAAGGCTTTTAATGTCAAGGAAGGCGGACTGTGTAAATTCATCAAGCTTTGCAAGGCCTGGTAAATGCATAATACGCAGGTTTTTGCGGCTTTTTAATATGTCTAAAGTTCCGTCTTCAAAGGCAGGGGCTGCCACCACTTCAAAATAATTGGCGGCAATAAGCTTGGCACTGGCTAGGTCAAGGGGGCGGTTTACAACCACGGCCCCGCCAAATGCGGCAATGCGGTCGCACCAAAAGGCTTTTTCAAGGGCATTAGCAATACTTTCTTTATCCCATGCGGCCCCGCAAGGATTATTGTGCTTGAGTATAATAGCGGCAGGGTGCCTTGCAAGATATTGTAATATATTTGCACCGTTATCAACATCGGTGAGGTTGGTTTTGCCTGGGTGCTTACCAGCCTGAATCATGTGGCTTTCGGTCATGGCGGAGACAATACCTTGTTTTGGCCCACGCCATTTAAGGCCACCACAGCTAATTTCGCCTTCTACCATTTGATAAAGGGCGGCGGGTTGGTCGGGGTTTTCGCCGTAGCGTAAGCCCTTTTCTTCACCGTCCAAAGTCCATGTGCGTTTTTTATAAATTAGGGTTTCATCCCCAAGGGTAATGGTCATGGTGTCGGGGAATGCGTCCTTAACTACCTTTTTATACATATCTTTTAAATCGCTCATATTTCCCTCTTTTAATATTGGCTTACGGTGCTTGCCGTAGAGGTATTCATAGCATAAGGATTTATTGGGGGCAATTTTCATTTGAAGCCTGAAACTTTTTGGCGTAGAGTGCATTTGAAGAAAGGTATAATGAGGAAAATATGGAACAACTTTTGTTAAAGCTTGCTAGGCAGTTGGACGCACTTGATGAGGCCTCTCTCATGGCCCTTTGGGATGATTATGCCAATAAAGTTAACCGCTTTGAACCCACACAACGCTGGGAAGAGGCAACGCTTGTTTTTTCACTTATTCAAGCTAAACGCTGGAAAAATCAGCTTTTTAACTATCAATGGGCGTCACAAGTAAAACCTCAAGATGTTGAAGGTCCGCAAAAATCAAGTTTTACTTTGGAAAGGCCAACCGCCATGCGCGATGCTAAAGCCAAGCCAAAGCGTGCGGCAAAACTAGCTTTTGTGCAACAAACAGAAGGTAAGACTGAAAAATAGTGTATGCTAAGTAAAATGCGGCTTAAGCATTTGACTTGCGAGCATATGCATAGTATGAATACGCTGGTTTTTTGTGTGTGCAAATAAACCAAATTTTTTTGTATTGGGGATTATTATGTCAAATATTGTCATTGTCGGCGCCCAATGGGGTGATGAAGGCAAGGGTAAGATTGTAGATTTACTTAGCAGTGATATGGACGTTATTGTCCGCTTCCAAGGCGGCAACAATGCAGGGCACACCATTAAGGTTGGTGGCAAGCAAACTATCTTACATCTTATTCCTTCGGGCATATTGCATGACAATAAGCTATGTTGCATTGGCAATGGTGTTGTGTGTGATCCTATTGTTTTGCTTGAAGAAATTGACAAGCTCATTGCACAAGGCATAGCCGTTACTCCAGATAGATTTAAGATTAGCAAAAAAACTCATTTAATTTTGCCTTATCATAAAGCCTTGGATATGGCTCGTGAAAATTATAAGGCTGATAATAAAATAGGTACCACTGGGCGTGGTATTGGCCCGTGCTATGAAGACAAAATGTCTCGCATAGGTGTTAGAGCCAGTGACCTTGGTGATGCAGAGCTTTTGCGTGCAAAAATTACTGCGGCCTTGGAAGAAAAAAATGTACTCCTAACTAGCTTGTATCAAGCCGCACCGCTAAAAGTTGACGATGTATTTGAACAAATGATGAATATTGCTCCGCGCATTTTGCCATATCTCGCTGATGTTTCATCAGAGCTTGATGCGGCTTGGGCTCAGGGTAAGAATGTTCTTTTTGAAGGTGCGCAAGGTACACATCTTGATATTGACCATGGCACATATCCATTTGTTACGTCATCCAATACCGTGGCGGCTAATGCGGCCATTGGTAGTGGAGCGTCACCTCGCACATTAGATAAAATTATTGGCATTGTGAAAGCTTATACCACTCGTGTGGGGTCTGGGCCATTTCCTACAGAATTGCTTGATGATGTAGGTGATACTTTGAGAGCTAAGGGTGCAGAATTTGGTGCCACCACTGGTCGCCCTCGCCGTTGCGGTTGGCTTGATATGGTTATCTTGCGTGAGAGCATTCGCTTAAATGGCTTAACAGACATCGCCTTAACCAAGCTTGATGTAATGCAAGGCTTGCCCACCCTTAAAATTTGTACTGGCTATATGTACAAGGGTGAAAAAATGGACTTTCCGCCTCAAGAGGAAAATGCCATGGAAGACGTAGAGCCAATTTATGAAGAAATGGCTGGCTTTGACGTGGATATTACCACTTGTACCACTTGGGAGAGTTTGCCCATAACTGTGCATCAGTACATAAAGCGTATTGAGGAACTTTGTAAGGTTCCTGTAACCTTTGTGTCTGTAGGGCCAGATCGTAATCAAACTATCAAAGTATAGAGTTTTGCCATGGCAAAGCCTGCAAAAAATATGGGGCCTGAGTTTTCTGCTGATGCCGCAAGTGCTGCTTTGCATGTGGCATGGCAGGAACACTTAAGCTCCATACGAGCTGTTCTATGCAAGCTTGTGTCAAGTCCGCCCCAAGTACTCTTGCTCGAAGGCGGCTCAGAGGATGAACGCCTTAGCCTTGCCCGTTTTTGGGCAACTTTACATCATTGCGAGCAGCTAAATAATCCCCCTCATAATCTGCCCGAATCTAGCCCCATGGAACCATGTGGACAATGCGGTGCATGTTTGCATATTGGTGCCGATATACACGCGGATGTCCTAGTGTATGACGGACGCATTAGCAATACTGAAGATGAAGAAAATCCACAACCAATTCGGGCTCTTACCAAGGATAATGCCGTACAAATGAAGTCACGCGTTGCTGATACCACTAGCAGTGGTAAAAAACGTGTGGTCATTATGAATGGCATTGAGATGAAGCGTAGCCCCGCCGCCAATACTTTGCTAAAAGTACTTGAAGAACCTTCCCCCACCAGTGTTTTTGTGCTTTTAGCCCCGCAACGTGAACAACTTTTGCCAACTTTAGTTTCTCGCTCTTGGGTGCTAACCCTGCCTTGGCCCGAAACACATAAAATTCCCGAAGGGCTTGCCCATTTTGAGCAAGGTTTAGCTACTTTTTTGCAAGAAGGGCGCAAATGGTGGAGCTTAACCTCAGCCAAGGGTGCTGTGGATGCCATAACTGCAACACAAGTGGTTTTACTTTGTCAAAAATGCTTATTGCCAGCCTTAGCAGGGGTAAATAGCCAAAGCCCATTGGCGCAGTGCTTTGCAAAACTAGGCGATAAAGAGCGGGTAATGCTTGTGCGTAGCTTAGAAGAAGCCCAAGAATCATTGCTATATAATGTGCACCCTGCTAGGGTTTTGGATGCACTGGCAACACAGATATTTACCTTGTATCATAGGAAATAGTATGGATTTTCGTGGCGTGCTGTAGGTGCTTATTAAAATTTTGTAAATATTTATCCGCAAATTTATATCCACTTAATATTAATACATTTTCTGCATTGCGTTCTTCCGCGGCTTTGCTGAAATTATAACTCCCGGTAATTGTACGGTATTTATCAATAATAATCACCTTATTATGAGCTATGGCATGGGCTTTATCAATATATACGGTGATGCCACTTTCCACCAAATTTTGCATTTTTCCGCCTCGGGCCTTGGGTTGTGATTTATCTAATATTACAATTACATCCACTCCACGCTTGTGCGCATTTATGAGTGAATCGGCAATGGGTCTTGCCGTAAAGCTATAGGCCATAACCCGAATTTCTTTTTTGGCTTCATCAATAGATTTTACAATGGCCTCTTGCGCACCACCCCGCGGTGAAAAATAAACATTGATTTCATCTATATAAGATACAAGGTTTTCCGCAAAAACATATTGCGGAAGTAGGGCAAGATTAAGTAGTAGGATTATCAAAAGTCTAGTGATTATCATAAAATACACTGTGGTTAATAATTAATTATAATATTATATAAAATTTCCTATATTAAAAATATGAACTATGCAAGTCTTCACTATCCTTTTAAAATTAAAGAACCTATCAGCATGTGAAACAGTACTCACTTGCAAGCGTTGTGTATTATTGGTAGGCTCCTAAAAAAGTGGAGGGCATATGTATAGTTTTAGTTTTATAAAAAATTTAACGGTATGCTTTTTTTTGTGTGTTCCTCTTGCGGCTTGTTATGGGCATCAGGGCCAAGGCCCGCAAGACCCAGCGCAGGAAAAACGTTATGCCAATGAAGATTCATCGGCTCCTTGGAATAATCCTGCCCGTAAAGATGACCCCTCCGCCCCATGGAATGACCCTGCGCGTAAGGATGATCCCACAGCTCCGTGGAATGACCCATATGCCCAGCGGAAAGCCAATCCTAGCGACCCATATGGCGTAGAGCCAAGTAAGGGTTATTATACCCCTGGCAATTATGATAATAACGACAATGACGACCAACCTGCCTCCATGTATAAACCCATGCTTGGCCCGTTAAATCCCTGAACACGTTAAGCATGAACAGAGTGCAGGCTGCAATTCTATTTACCTTTGTGGTTATCATTTGGGGGGCAAATTGGACGGTTATTAAATTAATAGTCCAAGCCATGCCGCCCATTTGGTCCAATGCCGCGCGTCTTGTCATTGCGGCTGTGGCTTTATTTATACTGCAAGTTACCACACGTAAGTTTATAATCCCCAAACGCCACGATTTACCCGCCATTGTTACGGTTAGCGTCTTTCATATGACTATTTTTGCAACGCTCATGGCTGTGGGCTTGCAATATACCTCTGTGGGATATTCCGTAATTTTAGGTTACTCAACCCCGCTTTGGGTAACGCCCATGGCCATATTTTTTCTTAAAGAACCCATTAATAAATTAAGACTTTTTGGGGTGATGCTCGGAGTTATGGGCGTTGTGGTGCTATTTGCGCCAGCCATTGGGGCCATGCAATCAAGCTCGGTGGTACTTGGTAATGCTTTACTTTTAGGGGCGTCATTTTCATGGGCCATAAATATTATGGCCATTAAAAAAGTTAAGTGGCATTCAACGCCGTATCAATTGGTGTTTTGGCAGGTGCTACTTGCGGCAGTGCTCTCAGTGGTTTTTGCAATGTATTTTGAAGGTATACCGCAAATCACTTTAAGCAGTGCTTTAATCTGGCAATGCGCTTACAATGG
>CAYJNE010000098.1:0-2367 GCA_964371345.1 uncultured Desulfovibrionaceae bacterium
TCACCCGCTCTGCCGATTGAGCCACCGGGGAATGTTGCACGGTTAGTGCGAAGAACGTTTTTATGCTATTGGTCGTCAATAGTCAAGCAATTTGTAAAAAAGTTTTTTTGTAATGGATTGTGGGGTAGTAATTCAGCATTTAGGATTATGTTGCTTGGTGTAACTTATTTAATTTTTTAGAAAATCGCTCTGCCTCACTATAGATGCATCCGCAATAGTTTTGGCGGTAGAGTTCAAATTTTTTGGATAAATCTATACCTTTTTGCCATTCGTCCCTAAAATCTGCGTAGAAAAAATCAACATTTGAGTTTTTAGCGGCTTCTTTGGCACTGTTCACAATTTGTTCATGATTTTGGTGGCGTGAGTATAATAAGGACGAGCAGAAGGCGTCAAAGCCGTGTTTTTTGGTCATTGCTGCGCAAATATCAAGGCGAGATGCGTAGCAATATGCACAGCGATTTTGTCCACTTGCTTGTAAGTTGCTTGCAATATGTGTCCAAGTTTGGATATTCCACACATCATCACGCCAAAGCATAGGAAGTTCTAGCTTTTTTGCGCATTCGACCATGGCTTCACGCCGCCTTAAATATTCGCTTAGGGGGTGAATGTTGGGATTTGCAAAGAGGCCCGTCACTTCAAAGCCTTGTTCCCGCAAGCGCAATACGGGTACGATAGCGCAAGGGCCACAACAAACATGCAGTAAGATATGCCTTTTATCTTTCAAAGTTACACCTAGCGGATGCGAATTTCAATATGCTTGCCAAGCTGCTCCTCAAGCTCACTAATACGCCCACGCTTGCGATTTAGTATATACATAGCCAGCTCTGACGATGTTTCAAAGGCAAAGTGATCGGCTTGAGTGGCCCGCCCTTGGCGCATCATCTCACGCAGAGCTTGTAGGGATTGCCATTCAAGGTTACGGCGCATACCCGTGCCACGGCAATGCGGGCAAGGCTCCATAGTAATGGCAAGGGCTGATGAGGCTGTGCGCTGACGCACAATTTCGAGTAATCCGAAGGATGATATACGCCCCACATCATGCCTTGCGCGATCATTTTTCATGGCGTTGCGTAGTGTTTTTTCCACTTCACGAATATGGTTTTTATCACGCATTTCGATGAAATCTATAACAATTTGTCCGCCAATATCACGCAATTTCAAATGCCTTGCTATGGCCTCTGCTGCCTCAATATTGGTTTTAAGAGCCATGGATGAAAAGTTGACCTTGCCAGAAATTTTGCCAGAGTTAATATCAATGGACATAAGGGCTTCTGTTTGGTCAAACACAAGACGCCCGCCAGACGGTAGCACCACCTCACGGGAGTAAATTTGCTCAAGTTGACGTTGAATGGCAAAGCGTTCCCAAAGGGTTTGGCGCACATCAGTATGCACTCGCACCAAGTCTTTTTTACGTGGAAAGAGTAAGGCTACAATTTCACGCAAATTTTCTGCCATTTCTGCATTGTCCACCCATACTTCATGCACATCATCGGTGAGGTAGTCACGGATTGCCCGCTCAGCGAGCTTTGGCTCTTGATAGACTAATAATGGTGCGGATTCACTAACGCCACGCTTGCGTATTTCTTTCCAAACTCTTTTTAAGTATTGTAAATCATTCTTTAAAGTTGTTTTTGAAGTACCAGCACTTACGGTACGCACAATAACCCCAAGCCCAGCACCAGGCTCTATGCCTGTCATCATTTCACGCAGGCGGGCCCGCTCTTCATCATTATCAAGCTTGCGGGAAATGCCAATTTGCTCTTGCCCAGGTGTTAGCACCAAAAAACGCCCCGCCAGTGATAGCCAAGTGGTTAAAAAAGCACCCTTATTGCCTGTGGGTTCCTTAACAACCTGCACTAAAATTTCTTGACCAGGCTTTATAACTTGCTGAATCGGTGGATATTTTTTCCCTCTAGTGGGTTCGTGGTGGCTTTGGTAATATTCGGGGTGAATTTCATCAATTTGCAAAAAACCATTTTTATTAGCACCATAATTAATGAATGCCGCTTGCAAATTTGTATCAACATTATGCACAACACCCTTATATATATTACCTTTCGTTTTAGCTTGGTGAAGCATTTCAAGATAATATTCGTGAATTAATGCTTCTTCTGTAAGGGCCACTTCCACCTGCTCACCAGAAACTACGCTAATGAACATAGTGCGCCGTTTACCAGAGGAAGTAGACGATTTTTTACCAGCAGAAACTCTGGCTCGCCCTGGTTTACCCTCAGCTACGGATGTAGCCTGCTTGGGGCGTGGAGATATATTTATTGTGCTATCTTCAGTAGTTGCAGCATCAGTTGATTGACGCTTCTTACCCCTTTTACCACGCCCACCACGGCGACCACGCCTACTTTTTGCAGT
>CAYJNE010000098.1:2467-4356 GCA_964371345.1 uncultured Desulfovibrionaceae bacterium
GCTTCTTACCCCTTTTACCACGCCCACCACGGCGACCACGCCTACTTTTTGCAGTAGCAGCGTCTGCGGCTTCGTCTGCTGTGGGTGAGGCCGCATCATCAGCTTGAGCTACCACTTCGGTATTAGTTGCATCATCAACATCTTGTACAGTTTTTTTGGATGGTCGAGTTGGGCTTTTTCTGGTTTGTTTTTTGGGTGAGCTTGTTTGGTTTGTATTGTCTTCAAGTATTGGAGAGTCTTGCTCACTTGTGGCTTGTTCAGCACTGGCTTTGCCACGTTTGGGCGCAGAAGTTCGCCTTTGCTGAGGCTTAGCCGCTTTTTTTGCTTGAGTTGCAGGAGCATCGCCACCTTCTACGGGGATAGGTGCATGGTCAGCTTCAAGCTTGCTTTTTGTAACTCTGGGCTTGCGGGTTGTTTTTCTGAGGGATGTTTTGTCTTCACTTTTGATTGTGGGCGTTTTACGCACACGTCTTGGCTTGGACGATGCTACAACATCGTCCTCTTTTTTATTTTCGGTAGTCATAAAAATCCTTATAAGAAATTTTCAGCTGAATTTTAACACATAGCTGTATGTGCCTTGCGCTACGACCCTAAAATACGAGGAGCGCAATCTCTAACAAGAACCTTACGTCTTTTTTCAAAATATGCAAGTAATAAAAAAACCTCAGCCCAATGCGAGCTGAGGTCAAATTTTAGCAAGAATGATTTATTACAATTTCGTCTGCACGGACGGAGTGACCTTTACAAGTCCAGCCGCTTCATCCACAAGTAATGGGCGTATGTCTGGGGTTATAGGTAAAGTAGCTGTGCCCATGGCTATGACTTCGTTGGTGGGGGTATGGATAAGACGAATGCTAAAGCGTACTTGTTCGGTAGTGACCACATAAGTTCCTGCAAGTACAGTCATGCTTGATACATTGCGCTTGGCTAGCAAGTTGGTATCCCGTGTGAGCAACATTTCGCCTTGTTTCTTTTGGAAAAAAATTTCCTTACCCTTACGTAATTCTTGAAATCTGTAGCCTTTGCTAATCATCCAGCGGCTAATTTCTTCACTCATTTGGCGAGCAAGACCGCAAGTGGCCTCTAAATTATTGATATTTACTGGCACAGTGGACATAACGGTAATGCTTTCGCGCAATTCTTGTTGGCGTGCGGGCAATATTTCCTTGGGGGTGTTCGCCGCAGTGACTTTGCCTCGTTGCATGACTTGCGTATCCAATTGCATGGCAATATCATCGGCGGCTCTTGGGGCATAACCACTAACAAAGGGCATAGCACTACCAGCACAGCCTTGAATGACTAGGAGTAGAAAAACAACTAAAATACTTTGAATTATTCGCATAATATTCTCATCGTAGGGTACGGATTTGAAGGTCTACAATTTGCAATTCACGTTGCAATTCATCACGCAATTCAGTGGTATTACAAGTTGTTAACGCAAGGAGCAAATGCTGACGTGCAAGCTCATAGCGGCGATTAAACTTGTAATGCGATGCAAGGTTCCAGTGCTCAATGGTCTCCGCAGGAATTGGGACATTGCGCTTCTTGGTAGGTTTATCATCAAATTCGTCCACGGTCAAAGCAAGAGCTGGACTTACAAGAGTAAGAGCCATGAAACCACAAATTAGAATTTTAAATATATTTTTCATAATAATTTCCTATTGTTGTTGTCTTCCATGTAAACCAGGCCCTTGTGGTGCTGGCGGGGTGCTATCATATGGGGCAGGCTTAATGTGCAAAGTGCCACTAGAAAGGCCCAAGGTGGGCTTTGCGGCTTTAACTTGTTCCGCAGAGGGTGGCGGAATAATAGGCTGGGCCAAGCGAGTCATAAGGGCAGTATTTACAAGCACAAGTTGACCTGTGCGCAAAACCATGCCGTCCGATGCCCG
>CAYJNE010000098.1:4456-6097 GCA_964371345.1 uncultured Desulfovibrionaceae bacterium
GAGCTGGTTTGGGCTTTGTTATTTAGGTTAACAAAGGACGAGGGCATGGCCACAAGACCAGTGAGCAAGCTATTGTCGGTGGTGGCTAGCATTTGATCTGCAAGCTCACGCACTTTTAATTTTAGCTCTTGAGCATTGATAAACTCTGGGTCTCTGGCACTGGGTGGCTCTTTGGAGCAACCAGCGGCAAGAAGGGCCTGCAGCAATAAGGCCAATAAAAGAAACCGTGTAAGAATATGCATATAAACTCCCGCATAGCAAGGGGATAAGGTACTGGGCCCCCTGCTTACAAGTCTATTCGGCTTGGCTACAAAAAACTTTAGAAAATCTCTCAATGAATAAAAAATATCATCCAAGCTCATAAGCGCAATGCAACATACACAACATAGCTAAAATACACAAGCTTAAGTGATGTACCATGACTAATTTTGAATATTGTAACTCAGTCACGATGATGCTATGCTAATCATCAATACAAGTGGAGGAAAAATGCATAAAAACACGGCACTAGCAATAACTATTTGTTTTTTATTATTTTGTATTAATATAACCCATACCATGGCCGCTGGCGTAGTTAATACCATGAGTGGTGAAGATGCCTTGGTTTTGCTTAAAAAAAATAATGCACTCTATGTGAAGTCTTCGCACAATTCTTCAAATATTTCTATAAAACACAGGCAAGAAACATCAAAAAACGGTCAAGCACCATACGCCATAGTGCTTGGCTGTGCGGACTCTCGTGTGCCGCCTGAGCATGTTTTTAATGCCGGAGTGGGTGAACTTTTTGTGATACGCAATGCTGGAAATATTACTAGCAGGACTGTGCTTGGAAGTATGGAATACGCCATAGAGCATTTAGGAGTAAAACTAATTGTAGTGCTTGGACATACTAAGTGCGGCGCAGTGGGGGCAGCATTTGAGCATGACGGACAGAAGTATGGCATACCTTCATCACTACAAAGTGTTATTTATGATATTAACTCTAGAATATCCAGCGCAAAAAACATTCATGAAGCAGAAATTATGAATATAAACAACGAAATAAAAGAAATTCACGCCGACCCCACCCTTGAAAAATTTATTAAGGAAAATAATGTCCTAGTGGTGGGTGGAATTTATGACATTAGCACTGGAAAGGTGAAGTTTTCGGAGGATAGGTAAAAGAAATTAAAGGCATGGATTACCACGCCAAACTTTGTTTGGCTCGTAATGACAAAAACCACGGCTTGCTGAAAAAGTAGCAGATGCAAGACATTGAAAAACACAGCAGGCCTTCATTATAAACCGACGGAGTCGCCCACGGTAGTGGGCCGTAGAGTGATTGAGGAAGGCAAGTTGGATTCACTCCCACTTGCATTAAATCTTCCGAGTGAACGGATAAAGACGCAGTAGATTGCCATTTTTCAATTGATTGCAATCCTGCGAATGCGGACTTGGCGCAACTCCCGCCTCGTCATCAGCACCAACTTCTCTTGGCGCAACTTATGAATATCCTGAGCGTGAAAAATCCCTGCCGCTGGATCTTCTGAGGCAAGTAATGTACGCAAGGCGGCGTCATTTTCTTCAAGCATCACATCAATTATCGCTATCTCCGCTTCCAGTTCCGTCTTGGTCTGCGGCAATAATTCGTCGTCTGACAGG
>CAYJNE010000099.1:0-6074 GCA_964371345.1 uncultured Desulfovibrionaceae bacterium
AGGAAAATGTGGCTAACCATAAGTCTGCCATCAAGCGTCACAAGCAAAGTCTTGTCCGTGCCGAGCGTAACCGTGCTGCTCGTAGTCGTGTAAAAAATGTTGTTAAACAAGTTCGTGCAGCTATTCAAAGCAATGATAAAGAAGCCGCTGCTAAGGCTCTTGTTATTGCCAACTCCGTTTTGGATAAAACTGCCACCAAGGGTGCTATGCACTGGAAAAAGGCTGCCCGCAAAATCTCTCGCCTAGCTGTTGCTGTTAATAAAATCGGCGCTGAGTAGTTTTATACTTACTATTTCATTAAAAAAGCCCGCTTTTTGCGGGCTTTTTTTTGTGCATTACATTGGGGGGAAGGGAAAAACCTTTTCTGAAGAAAAGGTTATTTTCCTTCCCCCCAAACCCCCCAACCTTTTTCCAAAAAACTTTAATGCCTAAAATACCCTTTTAGGGTATTTTAGGAGTATATAATTATCTTTATGCTTCTAAACTGTTTAGCATTTTTTTAACGCCCTACGATAGCTATGCTTACAAACTTAATAGCCTCATCATACAAACTATCCCCAGCATAGGGGGTCAGCACACGAGTTCTATTTACGCCAACCATTAAAGATATAATAACTTGGGCTGTTTCTTTACTATCAAGTTTGCGGATGCTTCCGTCTTTTATGCCACGTTCAAGGTGTATTTCTAGTTCTTTATAAACTTGTTCAAAGCTTTTGGTCATAATGTCACGGTCGGCGGTGGTTTTCATGTCACTATAGGGTGAACAGCGCACCAAGACCAGCCAGTGGGAGTTTTTATCTATGGAGAATTCTAAATAAGCTTTGCAAAAGTTTAATACGGATTCATAGCCAGTACTACCCTTGGCGGTGGCGGTGCGTAGGGCTTGTAGAAATTTATCAAGCACATCAAGGCCTGCGGCAAGGAATAGCTTTTCTTTATTGCCGTAGTGGTGGGTTAAGAGCCCAAGGGCAACGCCTGCTTTTTCTGATATTTTTTTAAAGGTGGTTTCTACATAGCCATATTCGCCAAATAGTTCTTTGGCGGCGGTAAGTAGGGCATCTTTTTTTGTAGTTTGCATGGTGTTTTGTCCGTTATGTACGTTGTATGTTGGCGGTTAGGGCTAAAAAAATTATGCTTGCGCCCATGATTAGCCCGAATGAGAATACCGCAGAAAATGTACCCCATAGGAATATATAACCGCATATAAAGGGCGAAATGCTTTGGGCAAAGCGCATGGATGTGCTGTTGGCTGCCATGAGTATGCCTCGCCCGCTGGCTGGGGCAAGGGTTGAAAGTGAGCTCATAATAGTTGGGTAGCATAGACCTTGACCAAGACCATAAAATAATATGGGTATGGTTAGGGCCCAAAGGGGTAAGTTTGTGGGCCAAAAAAGTAAACAGAGCATACACAACATAAAAAATGTGGCCCCCATATATATAAGGATGCGTGGCTGAAAGCGTTTTGAGAGTTTGCCAAGAAATAGGGTGGCAAAGACGGTACCTGCGGAGGATATGGCAAAGAGCATTCCAATTTGTGAGGGTGTTGCTGTGTAGTTTGCGTTGGTAAATAGTGGAAAATATGTCAGTATGGGGCCATAGAGCACGCAAAAAGCGCAGATAGTTAACCCAAGATGCATGAATGCATTTTTTTGTAGAATGTAACTTTTGGCATCTTTGGCATATTGGGCCATATCATTTTTTTGTTTAATTTGTGGCAGTGGCGTAAAAAAACACAACACAGCAAGGGGTAGGGAAAAAAGTGATATAAATAATGGCCATTGCCAGCTTATTTCGCCCAAAAATCCGCCAATGGCTGGGAATATTGCTGTACCAATACTAATGAATGTGGCGGCTTTGCCCATGATTGTAAGGCGTTTGGTGTTATCGGCATAGAGGTCGCCTATAACAGTGACGTATAAAACCCCTAAACATGCAGCCCCGCAACCTTGAAGGGCTCGCCAAAAAATAAAAAATTCTATGCTGGTGCTTAGTGCGGCAAAAAATCCACCCAGAGCAAAGATAATCAAACAGGGGAGTAATACGGTTTTGCGTCCATATCTATCTGCCAAGATGCCACCCACAGGGGCAAGAAAGATGCCTGGCAGGGTAAATGCGTAAATGAATAGACCTATATTGGCTTTGGAAACATCAAAAGCCTGCGCCATTTGTGGAATCACAGGTAAGATAATGGAAACGCCCATAACGGTAATTAGGGCAGTTCCATAAATCAAGATGTTTTGGAAATTCACGCACGCCGTCCTTTGTGACGGCTATTTTCTTCTGCATATTCTCGCAAAATTTTTAAGCGTTTATCCACAAGATCATAAAGAGTATTGGGGGTAAAGGTGTCATTTTTTCTTCTTTTGCCAACGGGCATACCCATAAGTAGTTCAAGGGCTTCATCAATATGTTTGACTGGGTAAATGGCAAATTTTTTATCATTTACGGCGTCAATAATGCGTGGGGAGAGCATTAAATGCTCCACATTGTCATGGGGTATAATTACGCCTTGGGTTCCAGTTAAGCGATGCCTTGCGCAAACTTGAAAAAAGCCTTCTATTTTGCGGGTAACACCACCCACTGCCATGATTTGCCCCGATTGGCTTAAGGCACCAGTAAAGGCAAGGTCAAGGCGTACTGGCACTTCTGCAATGGCAGAGAGTAGGGCCACAAGCTCAGCACCAGAGGCAGAGTCACCCTCAATGCCAGCATAGCTTTGCTCAAAATATAGGCTACCAGTAAGCACAATGGGCCTGCGCCTTGCAAATAGCGAAACTAAATAGCTTTTTAATATCATCATGGCCTTGGTGTGAATGGGGCCACCAAGCTCGGCTTCACGCTCAAGGTCAATAATTCCACCATGCCCAACGCCCACAGTGCAAGAAATTTGATGCGGAAGCCCAAACTCAAAATCACCATGAAAACTTACAGAAAGGCCATTTACTTGGCCAATGGCATTGCCAAAGGTGCGTACTTTGATGAACTCTCGGTCATATTCTTCCATGAAAAGTTCTTCCACAAGGTTGGCACGATATGTTTTATCATCCAGTGCTGCTTCAAGGGTTTCATGGTTGACCATGGGTAATTTACGTTTGGTAGCAAGGGCTGAAGCTTCAATCATAATTTCACGCAAAATGGGAAATTTAAGACTTAATTTACGCTGATCTTCAATTAAGCGTGAGCCATATTCAACCATCCACGCAAGGCCACTTTTATCAAAAGTCAGCAAGTTGTCAGCTTCTATAATCCGCTGAATTCTATATAAATATGATTTAATACTTAAAGTGTTCCTTTCAGTTTGTTCTGAAAGGTGTGCTTTAATTTTAAATAACTTTCCAAAGCGTTCATCGCTGTTAAGTAGCGTTTCATAAAGGCCTTCGCCACCAATGAGAATAATTTTTATATTTAAGCTAATGGGCTCAGGCTCGATGCCTTTTGTGCGCATGGCACTGTCGTGCCCGTCTCCAATATCTTCAATGCGCGCAAGACCAGTGCGTAAAGCCCGTAAAAGGCCTTCCCAAGCGTGAAAATGCTGTAAAATGTCTTCCACTCTTATGAGTAGATAGCCTCCGTTGGCTTTATGTAATGAACCAGATTTTATGAGTTTAAAGTCTGTAATAAGTGTACCCATTTCAGACTCACGCTCAATACAACCAAGAAGGTTAGAAGGGGTTGGGTTATCCTCAAGTATTATGGGTGCGCCCTTGGTATTGCTATTATCCACAAATATATTAACATCATAGCGTGAGGGGTCAGTCTCGTGCATTTGTGGACTCATGGGGCCTTCGCCAATGTTGGCAAGGGTATTGCCTTGAGCGGAAAATGTGTCTTTAACCATGAAGTTTTCTACATTATCCAAAATATTTTCCCATAATAGTTTGAAATAATTTTGCAAAGCTTCACAAGGATATTGGCGCAGGCATTGCTTTTCAGCAGGGGCAAGCATGTCATTTAGGGCTTTTTGGGTAACTTCACGTTCAAGCTCACGTTCCTTTTCTCGAAAGTCCTGCTCGGCACGGGAAAGACGGCGCATAAGCCCGCTCATGGTATGTAAAAGCGTATCGGCCTTACGTTTGAAGTTTTGGCGCACATCAGTATCAAGGCCTTCAAATTCTTCTTCACTAAGCCTTTTACCTTTAACCAAGGGGTAAAGGGTAAGGCCGCCGCTATCGTCCATATCTAAGTGAAAGCCTTTGGACTTAGCTATCTTATCCATTTCTTTAAGCAAAACAGACTTTGATTCTTGAAAAACGTCAACAATTTTTGCCCTACGAGTGAGAAAGAAATCCGCTTCAAAGCGGCGGGGTAATTCCTTACGGATTTTCCCCATAACATCATGGAGGATTTTTTTCAAAATACGCCCATGCCCAGCGGGTAAGGACACCAAGATAGGCTTGTCCACATCGGCAAAATTATTAAGATATATAAGGTCTGGCGGTGTTTTGGCTTTAAGTGCGTGTGGGGTTAAAAATTCACGCACGATGTATGAACGCCCAAGATGTGAATTGCCAGAAAGGTAAACATTATACCCGTCTTTTTTAATGCGCAGGGCAAGCTCAAGGGCCTGCAATGCCCGTGGCTGGAGCATATGCTTCATGCTACTGCGTGCGGGAGGATGCGGAATTTTAGAACTATCATCCCAAGCAATATGTTTAGTATCTGTGGATATGCACAATTTATGTGAGGGTAGGGCTAATATGGACATATTTTCTCGATATTTAAGAATATAATTTTTCTAAAATGCTTGCGGCACCCATATTTAATAGAATAGTGGCAAGCTCTTCGCCTGTATTTTGGGCAGAGGTGGCTGGTGCATAAATTTGCTTTTTAAGCACGCCTGTACCGTCCACATCGGCCACCAATCCAGTTAGGCAAATGTCGCCGCCTTCTTGCAAAGTGGCGTATCCAGCAATGGGAACTTGGCAACCGCCCTCTAACTTGGTTAAAAAGGCTCGCTCTGCCTCAACGCAAACTCTTGTGGCTCTATCTTCCATGAAAGCTAAGGCGTCAATGACGTCTTGGCGAGAGGCCATGCATTCAATACCAAGAGAACCTTGGCCCACAGCTGGCAAAAAGCTGCTTACGCTTAATGTATGCATATAGGGTGCGGAAAGACCAAGCCTTTTTACCCCAGCCGCAGCAAGCACAATGGCGTCATATTCGCCTTCCATAAGCTTGCGCAAGCGTGTATCCACATTGCCACGTAGGGGCGAGATGCGTAAATCTGGCCTTAGGGACAAGAGTTGAGCTTGGCGGCGCAAGGAGCTTGTGCCCACATGCGCATTGGGGGGTAAATCTCTAATATCGGCGTCATATTTTGCAGAAAGTAGCATATCTTGAGGTATTTCACGCTTGGGAATACAAGCAAGAATGAGGCCTTCTGGCAAAACCATGGGTACATCCTTCATACTGTGTACTGCAAGGTCCGCTTTGCCTTCCAAGAGGGCGTCTTCAATTTCTTTTACAAAAAGACCTTTACCGCCCACCTTAGCAAGGGGGACGTCAAGGATTTTATCGCCCTTGGTTTTGATGCGCAAAAGCTCAACAGATAAACCTTCATGCTCTTTTTCAAGTAAGGCTTTAACATGCTCGGCCTGCCAAAGGGCCAACTGACTACCACGAGTTGCTATGGTTAATTTTTTCAAGGTTTTATTCCTCTATATTTAACAATAATTGTTTAAAAATCCTATTTGAGCATTCAAACTATAAATATTTGTAGATTGTTCTAAAATTGATAAGATACAATGAAGTGGGAAATTTTAGGAGGGGAGTGGGGTCTTTCCCCCATGACCTGACTAAAATTTTACACTGAAGCAGTAGCTTGCAATTTTAGGACAATCTATCAACAGGTGGAGCAATTGCCGCCCGAACACCCCGCACATTTACTCTTAGGAGCAGAGCTTGCACTTGCCCCCTCATAATCCCCACCACCGCCAGTGTGATAACAAGGGCGTGACATAAGCTTTTGGGCCTCAGCCGCCCCGCAATTTGGGCACCCAGGTGCTTCGCTTCCAAATACTAACTCTTCAAACTCGTGGTGACATTTATCACAAAAATATTCATAAATTGGCATA
>CAYJNE010000100.1:0-6072 GCA_964371345.1 uncultured Desulfovibrionaceae bacterium
AAATTGCCCTTGGGCTTCCCGCCAGACTGGGTTTATGAAAGTGCCTTTGGTAATAATTGGAAAAATGCCATTGAACAAAGGGTCGATACGTCCCCACTTGAAACATTACAAGACATTGATTTTGTTGCTGAAGAGCGTGCCCTTACGGATATGATTCGCCGCAAACCCACTAAGGAAGAATTTGTATTATACTTAAATCACCCTGGTGATGCCATTAAGACAATACATTACAAAAATTCCTATGGTGATGCCAATAATTTGCCCTTGCATGTTTGGTTTGAGGGCTTAAAAATTGGTCAAGATTTGTACTTTGAAGATAGCAAGGGCAAACCGCATCATCTTATAATATCTAATATATCTGAGCCAAATGCTGCTGGAATTTCCGTGTGCCGTTATGTATTTGACTCTGAAATTATGGCTACAGATGTACAAGTGGCTGAGCCTTCAAGTGATAGCACCAAGGGCTTAGCAAAAGCTGACCCAACCAACCCTTATCATGTAGCCGCACCAAGTAATGGTGATTTATGGGTAACTTATGTTCACTCTGGCGATATTGTGAAAGAGGGTGAGGAGTTATTTAATATCTCCATTATGAAGCAGGAAAAAGCTGTGCTTTCGCCCATGGACGGCATTGTTACTCGTGTGCTTAAGAGTGCTGATTATAAGGAAAGTAAGCAAATGGTCTCCGTGCGTGAGGGTGAGCTTATTGTGGAGCTTGGGCCAGTGCCTCGTATTTGCAGTAATTCTGCATGTTGCCACCCCATACCCATGAACGACATTGAGTTTTGCCCATATTGTGGGGATAAATTATCCTAAAAATACATAAAGCTTGTGAGGTAACACCATGGTAAGAAACAAAAAGCTGAGTATTTTTTTATTTGTATTTATGTTTTTTGCTGTGGTGGGGGATGTGTATGCCAAAAACATTCCCACCGCTACATTGAGCAAACAAGAGCAAGCAACCACCGCATATCTTGATAAAATTAGACCATATGCCCCTGAACTCACTGTGTTTATGAATAAATTCCCCAAAGGGGCAGATATTCATAATCACCTGACAGGGGCTTTTTTTATTGATGAAATATTAGTATATGGTGCCGAAAATAATTACCTTTATGACTTGGTTGAGCATAAAATGCTACCACCAGATGCCAAAAAAACTGCCAATGTAATTCTTGTTTCTGAGCTTTTGCAACGTAGTAAGGATTTAGTTAAATTTCTTGATATCATAAGTATGCGTGGTTTTTATAAAAATACCATGAATGGTTCTGACCATTTCTTTCAAACCTTCTATCATATACCTAGTGCCATTATTGGCCCAGAACATACAGCAAGAGTGCTTGCAAGAAATCATGGACAAGGCGTGTATTATTTAGAGCTTATGCATGACGTTTTGCCTGCTGATATTTTATCAAAAACAAGTAGTTACTTAGCGGAAACGGATTTTAATGTTAATGACCTTGAAAACGCTTTTAAAAAGGTCGCTCCTTATTTACAAAGCAAGGAATTTTCAAATGCAGTTAAAGACGCATTAAAGAAAAAAGTTCAGGGCATTGATAAAGCTTTGCGTGAGCAATATAACCTTACAATGGTGGGGGAAAGCCCTGATATAATGGTTAAATTTATCCCTCATCTTTACCGTCATCAAAATAATTATGATCTTTTTATACGGGCTGTTATTAGCTTAATGGCAACCAAGATTGATAAAAATGTTATAGCCACTAATTTGGTACAGTGTGAGGCTCATCCATTGGCTTTGCAAAACTTTGATAAACAAATGGAAATTTTAGATTTTTTATATAAAAAATTAGATAAGCCCAATATACTTTTACATGCAGGTGAGCTAAGTTTGCGTGAGGCATCCCTAGAGTCCATGCGTGATCGCATCAGCACATCCATAACAAAGGGTCATGCCTTGCGCATAGGGCATGGTACATCCATTGCGTGGGAAAAAGACCCGCACGCCACCATGAATATGATGAAGGAGAGGGGCATTCCCGTGGAAATATGCCTATCAAGCAGTGCGGATATATTGGACATTGTGGGTAATGAACACCCCTTAAAGCTTTACTTGAATGCTGGCGTTCCTGTAACCATAAATACAGATGATGAGGGTGTTTCTCGCTCTAACCTAAGTAATGAATATGTTAGGGCCGCTCAGGAGCATGACCTTTCCTATGCAATACTTAAGCAAATTGCTAGGAATGCTTTAGAGTATTCACTTTTAGAGGGTGAAAGCATTTATACACCCAAAAATAAAAATCATATTCAAAAATACACAGTTAAACCAAAGTATAAACAATATATTGAAAGCAATAAAAAACTCACCATTTCGGATGTGGGTGAAAAGGCATATTTTCAAATTAAACACGAACAAGACCTTGCAAAATTTGAGCGTCAGTACACCGAGCAATAATGTAAAATCCACTGGACAAAATCTGAAAAGACTGCTAAGTAAACTATGGTTATTGAACATAGTTTATTTGAGTGATTTTTTCTTTGTATCTCACCATTACGGAGGACGGCAATGACAAAAAAACAGCCTGCATCAAAAACAGCTACCAGTAAAAAAGATGTGGATATTACATCAAAACTCATCCTTAATGGAGCTGATATAGTCGCCATTGGCGAAAGTGCAGAGCTTCTTGTGGGTGGTAAAAACTATAATACAGCTCTTATTTCCGAAATTAAAGGCATTCAAGCCCCACATTTTAGAGCTATATCTTCCATTGCCTTTCACATGCTCCTTGATGAAACCAGCGTTATTGCTTCTGTTATCCGCAATGTTGTGGATAAAGAATATAAGCGTATCGACTGGGAAGATAGCGAAATTAACCAAGATCCAGAATTTTTACAAAAATTTGTGCGTAGCCTTGGGCGTATGATACGTGAAGCCAGTGCAGACTTAAAAGATGTGCGTATTCCTTTGCGTACATTTATTAATAACGTGGTGGACGGCTTTGCCACTTCACCCGAAGGCATTGACCAATTAAGAAAACGCTCCGTACTTGTGCAAGCAAGTATTTTATCTGTGGAATTACCAGATGCCGTTACCGAAGCCGTGCAAAGTGCTTATGCCGAAATTTGTAATGAAAATGACGGAGACATGGTGCCAGTTGCTGTGCGTTCCTCCGCCGCTGGTGAAGATTCACGCAAAAAAGCCTTTGCTGGCTTACAAGATACATATTTAAATATGGTTGGTGCCGAAAAGGTTGCCCTTGCTTACCACTGGGACTGCGCCTCGGCTTATAATTTACGCTCCATGACCTATCGCCGTGAAGCTATCCTTGATGCTCTTGCTAAGGCTGAGGAAGTGGGCGACCAAAGCATTGCCGAAAACGCCAAAAAAGAATGGGCCATTGAACATACATCCCTTTCCGTTTGTATGATGCAAATGATTAACCCCGTGGTGTCTGGTACGGCATTTTCTGCTGACACTGCCACAGGTTGTCGTGGTACGGGCCGCAAAGATTTAGTTAGCATTGACGCAAGCTACGGGCTTGGTGAAGCTGTAGTTGGTGGTAAGGTTACCCCTGATAAACTCTATGTATTCCAGCGTGATGACGGCTCAGAAGTTGTTATTCGTCAAATGGGCTGCAAAGATATGAAAATCATCTATGATGAGAAGGGCGGCACCAAAGAAGTTGAAGTTCCTGAAATGGAGGCCTTGCGCTGGGCACTTTCCATTAGCCAAGCAGAGCTTGTGGCTAAGGGTGTACGTGCAGTGAGTGCGGCCTATGATAATATGATTATGGATACGGAATTTTGTATTGATTCCAAGGATAGGTTGTGGTTTGTGCAAGCAAGACCAGAAACCCGCTGGAATGAAGAATTAGAAGAATACCCCAATACCATTTTCATGCGCCGCCATGAGGTAGACCCAAAGGCCGCAGCCTCAGCAGAACTTATTATGGAAGGCAACGGAGCCTCGCGTGGTGCAGGACAGGGTACTGTTAAATATTTACGCTCTGCATTAGAGCTTAACAAAATATCTAAAGGCGACATCTTAGCCGCTGAGCGTACCGACCCAGATATGGTGCCTGGTATGCGTATTGCCTCTGCCATTTTGGCAGACGTTGGCGGCGATACAAGCCACGCAGCCATTACCTCACGTGAGCTTGGCATTGCCGCTGTTATTGGCATTCAGCGTCTTGATAAAATTCGCGCCCTTGACGGCACAGAAGCCACAGTTGACGGCACTACAGGCCGTGTATATCGTGGGCTACTTCCCCTACATGAAGTGGGCGGAGAAATGGACATATCCAAACTGCCCAATACAAAAACAAAGGTTGGCCTTATTCTTGCCGATGTTGGTCAATCCTTATTCCTCTCTCGTTTACGTGATTTAGAAGCATTTGAAGTAGGCCTTTTGCGTGCTGAGTTTATGCTTGGCAATATTAGCATACATCCTGCCGCCTTAGAAGCATTTGATAATGGAACACTTGAAGGTGTAGTTCAAGAGCATATTAAGCAAATGGACAACAGACTTTCTAAAGTATTACGTGAACAAATTGCCGCAGGCCTTGTGGTTTCAGACTTAAAAATACGTGAATATGTTGGTGAAATAACTGGCCTTAGCAGTGAAATTAATGCTCTTAACAAAGAAGACAGCAGCCTTGAACCAGAACAAGTTTTGATGATAAACCGCAAAATGCGTGACATTGAGCACAAGCTTGATGAACACCTAGAAATGGCCATGCGCCGCCTTGATATTATCAAAACTAGCCCAGACCTAAGTGAGCATGTGCGCATTATCATGGGCTATGATGACGAAATGGCAATGTTTTCAACCACTGACCCTGAAGACATTAAACGCCGTGCCGAAATTGAAGCAACTATAGAAAATCACACCGAAAAAGTTAAAGAACTACCCTTTGTGCTTGGTGTGCTTGATAATATTAAACGACTACGTGAAGAAGTGGGCTTACGCACAGGTCTTAAAAAAGAAATGGATGAGATGTACAATCTTATCGATAAGATGCGTGCAATTATCAAATCACGTGGTTTCCGCACTGGTAAAGAACACTATGTGCAAACACTGGCCCAAAACTTGGCTCTTTTTGCCATGGCCTTCTACGGTAAAACTATCGTTTACCGCACAACTGACTTTAAGAGTAACGAATATCGTAACCTTCTTGGTGGTAATCTCTTTGAAAATATTGAAGATAACCCCATGCTTGGCTACCGTGGTGTGTCCCGTAATATTCACGACTGGGAAATTGAAGCCTTTAAGCTTGCCCGTGGTGTTTATGGCGGTACCAACCTACAAATGATGCTACCCTTTGTGCGTACACTTGAGGAAGCACGCTCCATGCGCCGCTACCTTGACCAGGTACACAAAGTACGCTCTGGCGTTGACGGGCTTAAGATTATTCTTATGTCTGAAATTCCGTCCAACGCTATCCTTGCCAAGCAATTTATTGAGGAGTTTGACGGCTTCTCCATTGGTTCCAACGATATGACCCAAATGGTGCTGGCCACAGACCGTGACAATGCAAGCCTTGGGCACATTTATGACGAAGAAGACCCAGCCGTTGTTTGGGCCATGCTAGTGACCATATTCACTGGCCAAAAATATGGCAAAAAAGTTGGCTTTTGCGGGCAAGGTGTGTCTAACAGCTTGATTGTACGTGGTATTGTTGCCATTGCAGGCATTGCCTCAGCTTCGGTTGTGCCAGATACTTATTATCAAACTGTTAACGATATTTCAGCCATTGAAAAGGAAAATATCCCCACAGATAAACTTGGTGCTTGGCTTATCAAGCAACATCACGATAAGCTTGTAGCCCTTATGGAAAAAGAAGGCTTTGGGCATATTTTGAAAAAATATAACAAGCCAGAAGATATCCGCGAATGGTACGAAGGCGAACTACAACGCCGTCACGAAAAACTAAGAGAACACCTTGATACACCCAAGGAAGGCTTCTACCGTGACGAACTTCAAAGGTTCCGCAGTAAATACCATAAACCTACTATCTACGCCACTTGGGACTGGAATTCCACTGTGAATGATGCCCTTAACCAAGCTGGGTTCAAAAACTTCGCAGAGCAAAAGAAAGCTTTAGAAGAATA
>CAYJNE010000101.1:0-6037 GCA_964371345.1 uncultured Desulfovibrionaceae bacterium
ATTATGCCCAATAATAATGAAGAAAATCGTGCTAAAAATAGACGTGTAGAATTTGTATTAAAACGCGAGGTAACGAAATAACACAAGTATAATATATTAAAATATTTATTTTTTTTATTTGAAATATAGCCTTGCGTTATTTGCTTTCACGGGTTATTTACTTCACCAGAAAAAATACCCAAATGCACCATTGAAAACTTATAGTGTAAAAATCATTTAGAACGTATTTAATAAGGGTAATATATGGCTAAGAAAAATGCTTTTGACTTCACTCTAGGCGAAGATGAAAACACTAACCGCCACGCATACAGGGCCCACGTATATGGCATTGAAGTGCGTGCTAATAAAGGTAAAGAATCTTACACCCTAGTAGATGTTAGTGTTTCGGGTTGCTCCTTTAGGTCTACTGATATGATGTTTAATACAGGTGATTATGTGTTCTTGCAGCTTGAAGTCAAGGGCCGAGTCATTCTTGCAGGCCTTGAAGCAAAGGTTGTACGCCTTATTGGTGAAGATGTTGTTGCCTGCTCCTTTGACGGACTTACCGAAAAACAAGAATATGCCCTTGATAAGCTTGTTTTGGAAATACAAAAACGAATCATTGCCTTAAACAGAACTTAAATAATTAATATTATTAATTAAATACATAAAAAATTAAAAGCTGCCCTTATTAATTACGGGTGGCTTTTGCTTACAAAGACCATCTTTGTTTGTGACATAAAACCCCTGTATAATTGTGCAGAGGTTTTAATATGGGGATCGAGGGAGAAATGGAATTAAAAAATCATAAAGTCTTGGTGGCAAACCGAGGCGAAATTGCTATACGCATTATTCGGGCATGTCACAAGCTTGGTGTGCCCTTTACTTGTATTTATACACCTGAAGACCATGCCTCAGGCCACGTGCGCCTTGCTAAAGACCTTGGCAAAAGCAAAAGCTTATACAAAGTTTCATCCTACCACGATGCCAACGAAATTATGGCCGTTGCGGATGATTCTGGCTGCACCGCCGTGCACCCTGGCTATGGTTTTTTTGCAGAGGATTTTCGCTTTGCAAGGCGAGTGACCAAACGTGACCGCAAGCTCATTTTCATTGGCCCTTCTTGGAAAATAATTAGAGAGCTTGGGGATAAAATCAACACCAAACGCCTAGCCAGAAGCTTACAAGTGCCCACAGTTCCTGGTTCTGACCGTCCCATTTATGACGAGCAAGAGGCTGAAAAAATTGCTCGCTCTGTTTTTGAATTTCAACTTGAACGTGGCGTTGAACAACCCTTAGTACTTGTGAAAGCTTCCGCTGGTGGCGGCGGCATGGGTATTGAAGAAGTTTATGACATTGACGTTTTCCGCTCTGTTTATCGCCGTATACGTAACTATGCCCTACGCCAATTTAAGGACGAAGGTGTACTTATTGAGCAAAGAATAACGGATTTTAATCACTTAGAAGTACAAATAGTATCTGACAGAACTGGTAAAAACCCCGTACATTTTGGAACTAGAAATTGCTCCATTCAATCCACAGGCTTGCAAAAGCGTATTGAAATTGCACCAGGCTTTGACCCAGAAAATATACAATACTCATTTGATGCCGCCAAAGTCCTGCGGGATATTATCGACTACTCACTAACCATGGCCCGTAAGGTTGGTTATGATAACGTAGGCACATGGGAATGGATTGTTACAAGAGATGGTGAGCCATTTCTTATGGAAGTTAATACCCGTATTCAGGTGGAAAATGGCGTATCTGCCCGTATTTCAAAGGTAAAAGACCGCATCCCCCTTGGGGAGGTGGACTTAATTGCCGAGCAAATTCGCATTGGGCTTGGGCAAGAGCTTGGTTATACTCAAGATGATATTTCCTTCTCTGGCACAGGTATTGAGTATCGCCTAATTGCTGAAGACCCAGACAACCGCTTCTCCCCTTGGGTGGGCAAAATTGATAAATTTGGCTGGAAAAAACAAGATTGGTTGACCATGCTAACTCATGTTCCTACCGATGTTCCTTATGAAATACCCACAGAGTTTGACCCAAACCTTGCCCTTGGCATTGTGTGGGGTAAGGATTTAGCGGAAGTGAAGGCAAGAGGTACGCAGTTCTTAGACAATCTGACCCTGCAAGGCCATAATAACGCTGGCGAAAGCTTAAAATCAAACATAGATTTCCTACGCGCCAATACCGAGCGCATACTACGTTTCTAGGATTACAAAGGTTTAACATGGATACTTCTTTTGAAAAACGCCTCCAAAGCCTCAGCGACAGGCTAACATATATTCAAGATATTTTTGCCCACAAGCACCAAGATAAGGTTAGCCTTCTTGGAGAAAAGCTTGAACAACTCAATACTCGTATTGAAGAGGGCACGTGCCAAGATATCAATACCGAAATCATGACCCTTGAGGAATTATTTTTCTTCATGGAGCGCAAGCTTGAGGCTGGCATAACGGCTATGGATAAAGTGCGCATTGTTCGACATCCGCAGCGTATATGCTTGCGAGATATTTTGGAAAATGTCTACGATAATTTTACTGAAATTGGCGGACAAGACGAATATAGCATTGACCCAAGTATGCTCATTGCAAGGGCCATTATTACCCGCAGGCGTGGCAAAAAAACCTACAATCAATCTGTTATGGTTATTGGGCAGGAAAAAGGCCACGGTGCTGAGTTTCGCAATGGCGGTTCTGTGAAGCCTTGGGGTAATGCTAAAGCCCTGCAATATATGCGTGTTGCTGAGGCAGAAGGCATACCAATTCACACCTTTATTTTTACCCCTGGTTCCTACCCTGTGGAAGATTACCCAGGTGCAGCCCAGCAAATTGCCCGTAATATTTATGGTATGGCAAAATTGCGTGTTCCCATTGTGGCAGTTATTTCCGAAGGTGGCTCTGGCGGTGCAGAAGCCATTGGACTTGCTGATAAAAGGCTCATGCTTTCACATGGTTACTACTCCGTAATTTCACCAGAAGGGGCAGCCGCCATTGAAGGGCGTATCAAAGAAGGCCAGCGTGCAACTCCAAAATTAATTGAATTTTGCGCCGAATCACTACAAATAACTGCGCAAGACAATCTTAATTTTGGCTACATTGACCAAGTAATTGAGGAGCCACCCCTAGGTGCAAGAGCCAATCACTTTGATTTTTTCCGCACTTTACGCCAAGAAATTATACGCTCTACCGATGAGCTTGTGCTCTCCACCCGTGCAACGCCCGTTTTACGTGAGCTTGCCATATCCAGAAGGCGCAAACCAGACACAAACCTTGAAGAACTTTGCCTGCGTTGGGGCTTAACATCCGCCAAAAAAGATCGCCTTGTACATAATAGGCAAATGAAATACCTAAAGCTTTCACGCACAGCTTGTCGTGACCGCAGGCCATGGTATTCTAAATGGTGGCGGAGCATTGCTGGTGCAATGATTATGCGCTGGAATAGAGTTAAATACGACTTTTACCGCAAGCATCAGCGTTCCATGTCAAGCTTTGTGGAAGAAATAGACAGCGAATGGCAGATGCTCAAAATGCGCATCCGTGCCCCGTGGAAAAAGATTACCCGCAACCTCCCAAGCAAGCCCACCACCGCCATTGAGGAGCTAACCAAGCTTTCTTCATGGTCGGAGGACGGACGGCGCAAACGCTGGAATTATATTTCCCCACGCTATAAAATTGACCGTACCCTCACCTGCCCCAATGCCGCCAAAGACGGTTGCCTTGACCTTTGGGGGCCTGACCTTTTTGCTGAGTTTGCGGGCGTTTGCACCTATTGTGGACATCACTTCCCCATGGAGCCAGAATGGTATGTACGCAACGTCTTTGATGAAGGCTCTGTATTTGAATTTAACAATGCCATTGAAGCAGGAAACCCCCTAAACTTCGAAGGTTTTGACGAGCGCATCCTAGACGCACAACAAAAAACTGGTGCCAAAAGCGGTTGTATGACATTTGAAGCCTGCATTGACGGTGTAAAAATCATCGTGGCTATGCTCATGGGCACATTCCGTGGTGGCTCCGTTGGTGCTGCTGAAGGGCAAAAATTTGTGGAAGCGGCAGAACTTGCCATGAAAAAACGCTACCCCTTCATCGCCTATGTGCACGGCACAGCGGGCATTCGCATTCAAGAAGGCACACACGGCGTTATTCAAATGCCACGTTGCACCGTTGCCGTGCGCCGCTATATTGAAAGTGGTGGCCTTTATCTTGTTTTATATGACACCAATTCCTTTGCTGGCCCTGTGGCTAGTTTTCTTGGTTGCTCACCCTATCAATTTGCCATTCGTTCATCCAATATTGGCTTTGCTGGCCCTGGCGTTATTAAGGAAACCACAGGCATAGACATTCCGCCTCGTTATCATCGCTCCAACAATGCTCTTTCTCGTGGTCATATTCAAGGTATTTGGGATCGCCGCCATGTGCGGGCCAACTTAAAGCAAGCCCTACTCACCATTGGTGGGCGCAATGTTTATTACCGTTAGTAATTACAGGATTATTTATGTTAGATGTTACTGCATTACTTGATGAAATAAAATCCTCACCCTATGAGGAAGTGCATATTTTAGCCCCACACACTGGCCTTGTAACCTTTGCTACACTAAATCAGGGTAACGAAGTTCATGGCCCGCAAGGTATGTGGAAGGAAAAACCAGGCTCCTTGCTCGTAACCATTGAGCGTGAGCACAACCCAAAGCCCATATACGCACCACAAAAGGGCGAGGTTTGCGCCATTAACAAAGAACTTGAAGGGAAATTCGTAGAGGCTGGTACCCATTTACTCACCTTGCGCCACCTTCTAACCAGAACCGAAGTACAACAAAAAATATTAAAGCGTGCTTTGCACCTCTTTGTTGCGCCTGAGCGGGCCAAATATTACTTCACCCCCGAAGTAGATAAAAAAATACGGGCATCTGGTGCGCAATCTGTTTCTGTGCATGAAGGCACTGAGCTTTTTATTATGTCCCGCATGAAGCGTGAAGCCCCGCTACACTATAGCGGCCCAAGTGGTGTAATTTACGCAGTATATTTTAAGCACACCGAAAATATAGACGCAGGCCAACCGCTTATTGGTGTGTGCCCGCCTGACCAACTGTCCGCCATTGAAGAAGTTGTGATGCGTGTGCAAACTGAATGGCGCGAAATATAAGGCAATTTTATGGGCAAAGCTTTGCAAATTCGGGTCAGCGCCGTTACTTGGAATGAAGACCTCTTAGAAAAGCTTTGGCCGCAATTATCAGAACTTGCCTTTGCTCTGCCTCATGACAAACGTGGTGTGGTGGAAATGGTGCAATGCTTAAGTGACGGGCTAGATTTTACCAAATGGCCCACTGAGCGCAAAGAAAAACTTGGCCCAAACATCAAGCAAGCTGTCCAAATTGTACGCAAATTAGAAAGTGCCCTTGCCGATTGGGACCCACGTGAAGCCAATAAGTTAAGCGATCAATTGGAAGATGTGCTTAATGACTTAGAAAAAAACTATATTTAATTTTTGGAGAGGACATGCTAAATAAAGCCCAGATTATCGGAAGATTAGGCCAAGACCCAGAGCTAAAATACACTCAAAGCGGCGTTCCGCTTTGCAACCTAAATATAGCCACATCAGAATCATATCAAGACCGTGAAGGCAATAAGGTGGAGCGTACCGAATGGCATCGCGTATCTGTGTTCCAGCGGGCCGCAGAAAACTGCGCCACATATTTACGCAAAGGCAGCCTTGTATATGTTGAGGGCAGCATTAGCACTCGCAAATGGCAAGACCAACAAGGTCAAGATAGATATACCACTGAAATTAAAGCCCAGCGTGTGCAATTCCTTGACCGCCGTGGCGGTGAAGAGGGTGGACAAGGCGGCGGCTACCAAGGCGGCCAATCCAATCAGGGGGGCGGTTACCAAAATAACCAAGGCGGAGGCTATGGCGGCCAATCCAATCAAGGTAGCCAAGGTGGCCAAGGAAATCAAGCTGGCGGCCAAAACCAAGCCAGACGCCCACAAAATGAAGATATGGGCTCGCCATTTCCTTCAGAAGCTAGTGGCATGGACGACATCCCCTTCTA
>CAYJNE010000102.1:0-6016 GCA_964371345.1 uncultured Desulfovibrionaceae bacterium
CACATGGCGCAAACTTCTTCTTGTTTATGTGCTTCACGCCTTTTTTCAAGTATATTAGGGTCAAGGGCTACTTTTGCCATACTTTCCCAATCAAGCGAACGGCGAGCCATGTTCATGTATTTTTCCTTTGTTACGGCGTGAGGGGCTTGTATGGCCACTTCACCTGCATGAGCTGCCACCCGTGCGGCCATAACTCCCGCAAATACATCATCTGCATCAGGTAGGGTTAAATGTTCGGCAGGGGTTAAATAGCAAAGAAAATCAACCCCAGCTCGCACTGCCAAAGCACCGCCAATGGCTCCCGCTATGTGGTCATAACCAGGGGCACTGTCTATGACTAGCGGGCCTAATACATATAGTGGGGCGTTGTGGGTAAGGCTTTTAATACCTCTGATTTGGGCCTCAACTTCTTGTAAAGGTACATGCCCAGGGCCTTCAATCATGGCTTGAACACCTCTTTCTCTTGCCCTTAGCACAAGACGCCCAAGAGTTAGCACTTCCTCCCATTGGGCGGCGTCTCCAGCGTCACAGCCAGCACCAGGGCGCAAACCATCACCCAATGACAATGTGACATTATATTCAAGGGCAATGTCCAAAATGCGGTCAAAGTGGGTAAGGAGTGGATTTTCTTCATCATGTTCAAGCATCCAGCGGGCTAGCATAGCCCCACCACGAGATACAATGCCCATAACACGCCCGCCAGGGGTATCAATGCTTGTATCACCCCATTCAGCACCACGTTTGGTGAGGCCACAATGTACGGTCATATAATCAACACCCTGACGGGCCTGTTTTTGAATTTCATTAAGGAGCATATCCACTGTCATGGCGGCAATGGTTTTATCTGCATCCAGTAGTTTTTGTCCTACGGCGTAAATGGGCACAGTGCCAATGGGGGCAGGGCAAGCTTTAATCATATTTAAGCGCACTTCATCAAGGTCGCCTGAGATGGAAAGATCCATAACCGTATCTGCACCAGCTTTTAGAGCAGTATCAAGTTTAATTTCTTCACTTTTTACGCAATGAGAAAGGGGAGATGTGCCAAGGTTAGCATTAATTTTTACACGGGACGGTTGACCTATAAGGCAGGGGCGAAGCCCTTTATGCATGGGGTTACCAAGCAAAACCATAGTGCCTCGCTCTATGGATGTTCTAACAAGGTCTTCACTAAGGCCTTCTTCACTACAAAGTGTTTGTAAATGGACATTGGCAACGGAGGATAAGGCGGCGTTTTTTTTGAAAATAGACATATGACTTCCTAATTTAAAGACGCAGAAAGCCATACAGCTAAGCTTCCCTACGATAGCATTATCTACGTCAGGTTCAAAGGGTAAGGGAAAATCCCATTCTCAGCCCTTGCGGGCTCCCCTAGCTAGGAGTGAATGTATAGAAGCTTGTATGTGATGTAAAGAATTAAATGTGAAGCTGGTGGGGGTGTTATTATTGATTGCGATTTTGGGTTCTTGATGACGTTTTGAAGGCACCACGCATGGCTTCTTAGCCATGCTTTGGTATAAGGCATGGACTCCACGCCGAATATCTGTAAATTCGCTACGCTCATTAACAGCTATACGGCTCTGAGTGACCATTCGCTCTGTTCAAGGTAGACTTAGGAATACAAAAAAACATCCTCCTGCGCTAACAAGAGGATGTCTTTATTTTTGTGAATATTTTTTACAAGTATTAATTGTTTTAGCAAGGAAGGCGACGTTTTTTGCGGAGCGGAGTTTATCTAAACATAAATGACCAGAGCAAAAAACAAGTCTGACGCAGCTAAAACAAATAATACGTAGTGAAAAATTAGTGGGCACCGCCAACTAGGCCAGTAGCCGCCACCGTTAATACTATAACTTCAAGCACAGCAATGATTGCCATAAGATTTTCCTTAGTGCGGAAAAAGTCAATAGCAAGCTGGATATAGCAAAGTATTGTAATACCAGCTA
This sequence comes from uncultured Desulfovibrionaceae bacterium, assembly GCA_964371345.1. Lineage (GTDB taxonomy): Bacteria > Desulfobacterota > Desulfovibrionia > Desulfovibrionales > Desulfovibrionaceae > CAYJAD01. Next base: position 1,944 of record CAYJNE010000102.1, read on the forward strand.
AAATTGCTATACCCTTAAAGTTACTAAAGTCCCCAGTTAAAAGCAGATTAAGCCAGCCCCAACCAATGGGTACTTCGTGGGTGGCATTAAATTCTGCCGCACTTAGATGCCATGTTGCTACCAATTTTTCCAATGGAACATACGGAGCTTCAAGGCTCATTTCAAGTAAGTATAGAACGAAGGTGACAACCATAACAATAAGGCCAATAAGTGAACCCCAGTGCAACATAGTTGCATAGCGTAATTGCGCTGGAGATGCTGCAACGTCTTTATTTTCCATGATATACTCCTTATCCTAGACCTTTAAGTAGGGCTTGTACGCCAGCAAAGCCAAGTACGCCGATAACCATGTAACGAATAAACTTAGGGTTAGCTAGTGCAAGTAGGCGCACACCAACCACAGAGCCAGCCATAAGGCCCACAATGGACGGTACAGCAATCATGGGGATAACAGCCCCTTGATTTAGATATACCCAAGCAGCAGAAGTATCTGCAATGGAGAGTAAGAACTTGGACGTACCAACAGAAACCTTGAGCGGAACACCCATAAGTAGGTTAAGTACGGGGATGTTAGCCCAACCAGCACCAAGTCCAAACATACCAGCCATAAGACCAATAACAATAAAGAGTAGTATGCCAGGTAGGGTACGGTGTGTTTTCCAGTTTACCACTTCACCAGAAGTGGGCTCTAGGAATGAGCCACTCATGCCAAGGGCAACGCCAATGGCGTCTTGCTTGGTTACAACTGGTATGACTGAATTTTTAGCAAGCAATAATAGTACGGCAATACCAAGAATGGTAACGCCAAGGCATATTTGTACAATCTGTGCGGGTAGGGCAAGACCAATCATGGCACCTACAATGGAGAAGGTAGAGGCCACAAGTGCAACAGGCAAGGCAAGGCGTAAGCTTGCGAGGTTCATCCTCAAAAGCCCAGGCCCTGCGGCTAACGCGCCTGCAAGTGCCACCATAAGACCTGCACCACGTACAAAGTCTAAGTGGAAGGGGAAAAAGCCACTGACTAGCGGCACAAAGAGCACTCCGCCACCAACGCCAGCAAGCACCGCAATTACTCCAAGTACAAAACAGAAAATCAACAAAGCCAACGGCCAAAACCACCAAGCCATGCCAGTTTCGGTGGCTTCTGCGGCTAGTTGTTGGATTTCAGCTGTGGTTTTTGCATCAGTCTCAGCGGCTAGGGCAATACTTGCAAAGCAAAGTATTAAAAGCCCACAAAAAACCAGAATTTTACGGATAGGCATGTATACCCCCTTTAAATTACAACAAGTATCAAAACAATTTCACAATGAATCTTCCACAACAACTTTGTGTAAACCTCAATTAGAAATTTATAGCTTGAGAAAAAAAGCACAATAAGGGATTTACCTAATGTGGTATTAAAATTTAGGGAAAACACCTAAGATTGGGGATGTTAAATTTGAATAAGCCCGTGCCTAATGGCAATTTTGATAAGTTCGCTAAGGGAATTGATGTGTAATTTGTTAAAAAGATTATATTTATGACTTTCAATGGTTTTAGGACTAAGGTGCAAGGTGCTTGCAATGTGACGAATGGGCATACCTTGGGCCAAGAGTAAAAAAACTTCGTTTTCTCTAGTTGATAGAATGCTTAAATCTTCATTATGCGGCTTTTCCATACGTTTGCGCATAAGGTTTATGAGGTGGCTCCCAGGGTCATGCCCACTTAAAAATACTCTATCTTTGCGGGCCTCTTGTATGGCTTGTAATAGCGTGGCTATGGGGTCGCTTTTGAATACGTGAGCCGCAATGCCCATTTGAATAAGCTCTGGCAAAAAGCGTTGGTCATTGTGCATGGTGTAAATGAGTAATTTAGAATTGGGGAGCATATTACGCAAGCGTTTTGCGGTGCTCATGCCGTCCACGATGTCAATTTCCATGATTATAAGTTGAGGCTTATGCTCCTTGGCTAGACGCAGGGCTTCTTCAGCATTGCCTGTTATACCAATAATGCTGATGTCAGGGTATGGACTTAAAGTACTGCGTAAACCTTCTGCTAGTAGGGGGTGATTATCCACCAATAGGGTGCGGCATTTTTCCATAAAGTTTTTCCCTTAAATGCTGACTACAATTGCGTCATTCTCAACCTTTACAGGCTTTGCAGGCACAAGGCCACTTGTGGGTGCATCATCTGATATTTGCACACGGCATGGGGCATAATGTTCATCTACAGCTTTAAGTATTTTTGCGCCATCATGTGAACTTTTTTGTGGATTATCTATAACAATGTTCAATTGTTGTGCGCTTAATAAGCTGTGTAAGAATGTAATTTTTTGCTCTTGCACAAGCTCGCGCACCTTAGCAGCCCGCTCTAATTTTATGTCATTTTGTACTTGCTTGTCAAAGCATTCTGCAGCTGTTCCAGGCCGCTTAGAATAAGGGAATACATGAGCATAGCTGAGTCCAAGTCTTTTTATAAGTTCAAGGGTTACTTTAACATCATCATCATCTTCACTGGGAAAGCCCATAAGTATATCGGCCCCAAGGCCTAAATGTGGCCATGTTTTGCGAAGTTCCTGTATGGCACTTTCTAAGTGATTAATTTTGTAATGGCCTCGGCCCATGGCTTTAAGTATTTTCTCGCTACCATGTTGGAGGGAAAGATGCAAATGCGGGCAGAATAATTGCGAATTTTGTAAAGTGTCTAGGCCCTTGGTTGTTATTTGACTTGGCTCAAGGGAGGAAATTCTAAAGCGGGCTTTGCCCTTCCAAGCGGGGGCGAGCTTTGCATCTAGTGTTTGCACTAAATCCCAAAAATCTGTGCGGGGGGATGCGTCACGCCCATATTGGTGTAGGTTAATGCCAGAAAGCAGTATTTCGCAAAAACCTGCGTCAAGCAGTCTTTGGGCTTCGGCTAAAATTTCAGAGCTTGTACGGCTAACGCTTGGCCCACGCACAAGGGGCACAATGCAATAGGTGCATCTATGCGAGCAGCCGTCTTGCACCTTGATTATGGGGCGAGTGCGCCTAAATGACTTTATGGCAAAGCCTTGCTCGCCAAAGGGCGAAACATCTTTATTTTCAAATATGTATGGGTAGATTTCCCCTTTCCATTGCCACGGGCCTTGCATAAGTAAAGCCTTGGCCCGTGGGGGAATGAGAATATGATAATAATTTTCTTCAGGGGTCAAGGTTTTAGCCACCAATGTGGCTGCGCACCCTGTTAATATGCATAATGATTTTGGATTATTGCGGGCAGTGCTGTATAGCGCACTTCTGGTATCACGCTCACCCTTGGCGGTTATGGCGCAGGAGTTTATTAGGGTAATATCTGCTTTTTGATCTTGTGTAACTTCTGCACCACCAAGGTCTTGCCAAGCCTCGGCTATGGCTTGGCTTTCATATTGATTGACCTTGCAACCAAGGGTGGTGATAGAAAATGTCCAAGAAGTTCTTGAAGGCATATACTACTTTGAAAGCCGCTTGCTACCAAGAAATTTTATGGAAATAATTTCATAGGTAACACGACCACGAGGAATATCAACGCTGACCTCATCACCTTCTTCCTTGCCAATAAGGGCTAGGCCAACTGGGGAAAGCACAGAAATGGAACCATTTGCAAAATCTGCTTCATCTGGGCCAAGCAGGGTGTAGGATTTTACTTCCTCGGTGTCCACGTCTTCAACTTCCACTGTAGCCCCAAAGATGACTTTATCATCGCTAAGGGTATCAAGGTCAATTACTTGGAATTGGCCCATGCGAGACTCAATGTATGTAATGCGAGCTTCAGTCATGCCTTGGCGTTCACGTGCGGCGTCATAGCCTGCGTTTTCACGCAAGTCGCCTTCTTCTCGTGCTTCTTTAATGGCTTGAATAATGGCTGGACGCTCGCTTTTTAGGCGTTCAAGCTCGGCTTCTAACTGTGCAAAACCTTGTTTAGAAATTGGTATACTCATAAAAAAACCTTCTTATTGTAAAAAAGAAATACGCCCCACTCAAGCAGTGGTGCGTACGTTATGAAGGAATAATAAGCAATTCCCAGTAAAAAGTCAAGGCAATTTTGCAAATCATGGGCATATAAAATAATTGCAAAAA
>CAYJNE010000103.1:0-5903 GCA_964371345.1 uncultured Desulfovibrionaceae bacterium
TTAACCAAGGTCGGCTCATAATCAAGCACAGCAATACCATGTTGCGCACATGCCGCTACCGCTACCCCACGAGCTTGACCAAGTTTTAAAGCTGTCATGGCATTCTTGGCAGTAAAAACTTGCTCAATGGCAGCTTCTTGTGGATTATGCGTGGCAATGATTTTAGATAACTGCGCATAAATGGTTGCTAAACGCTCTGCAAAAGGCGTCTTAGCAGAACTAACCGTACGAATGGCCCCACAATCCACAAGCTTAAGCACACCAGATGCTTCCTGCACAATACCCCAACCCGTAATACGTGAACCTGGGTCAATTCCTATAACAGTTATGGACATGGCTTGGCCTTTGTTTGTTAAGAGTTTCTCGGGGGGAAACCTTTTGTGAACAAAAGGTTCCCCCCCCGAACCCCCCTTCCAAAAAACTTTAATGCCTCCAATATCCCTTTGGGATATTGGAGGGGGTTGTAATTACCTTTAAACCTACGGAGTAGCAAGCGTTAGCTTGCCGTAGAGCGAATAAGGCACGTCAACGAAATTCACTTTCGTTGACATTTTATGTGCCGCCATAAGCGGATAAAAGTCAAAAAAGGTTCTCCCCCAGACCCCCATCCCTTTTCCAAAAAACTTTAATGCCTCAAATATCCCTTTGGGATATTTGAGGTTATACATTTTAATATTTTTATTCAACGAAGAATAGTAGTTACTTTAGAACTGTAGTTAAAAAAGAAATTTAAACCGCCCAAAAATTAGGAAAAGGCCGCAAGGCCGCTATGAAAAAATTGTCTTCACTGCTGACTTGCTTCCCAATAAAAATCCTATTCCATTTCAGCTAATAACTCTTCTGGTAAATCAAAGTTAGCATAAACATTTTGTATATCATCATTATCATCAAGTGCTTCCATAAGTCGTAGTACTTTACGTCCCGTATCAGCATCAAGTTCAATGGTATTTTGTGGAATCATGGCAAGCTCTGCTGAGAGCATAGCAACATTCGCCGCTTCTAAATTATCACGCACAGCGGCAAAATCTGTTAGTGCTGTGTGGATAGTCCAAGTATCGCCGTCATCAATTACATCATCGGCACCTGCTTCAAGGGCTACTTCCATCATAGCATCTTCGTCATAGAGGGTTTTATCAACGGTGATAACGCCTTTGCGGTCAAACATCCAAGATACGGAGCCAGTTTCACCCATGGAGCCGCCATGCTTGGAGAGCAAGTGGCGCACTTCTGCAACGGTGCGATTTTTATTGTCGGTGGCAGTTTCCACGATAACGGCAACGCCGCCAGGGGCATAGCCTTCGTAGGAGTTTTCAAAAATATCGCCGCCTGCGTCTTCGCCTGTACCCTTACGAATGGCGGATTCAATTTTGTCCTTAGGTAGGTTAACGGCTTTTGCGGCAGCAATGGCGGCACGCAAACGTGAGTTACCAGCAGGGTCGCCTCCGCCTTTAGCGGCGATGATGATTTCTTTAGCGGCCTTGGTGAATATTTTGCCACGCTTGGCATCTTGGCGGCCTTTGCGATGTTGGATATTTGCCCATTTACTATGTCCTGCCATAACTACTCCTATATTATTGATTATTGTTTTATATATTACCTTTAAAACCTGTGCCTACGAAAAAAGTTTCCTTGCTTTCTTGGCGTGAGCTTTGAGGTTTAAAGGATTTTACCTTGGTAAATGCTTTGCGCATGGGTTGCAAAAGTTCTTGTATATCTGGCCCCATGAATATTTTTACTACCAAACTTCCGCTAGGTTTTAGATACAATGTAGCCACTTCAAGGGCTTCCATGCATAGTTCAAGCGAGCGGGTTTGGTCGGTAAATTTTGTGCCTGTGGTGCGTGGGGCCATATCGCTTATGACTGAGTCAAAGGGGCCGAGTTCATTTAATTTTTCTTCAAATTCAGCCGAGCGATTAAATATATCTTCCTGCATGAAAATAATATTTTTTGGAAAGTGCGTATCGGTTTCTTGAATGTCGCAAGCAAGCACAAAGCCTTGCTCACCCACCTTTTCTGCCGCGCCAAGTGACCATGAGCCAGGGGCCGCCCCAAGGTCAAGCACACGCATTCCCTTACGAAAAAGCTTGAACTTATTGTCAATTTCCTTCAGTTTATAAACAGAACGTGCTGGATAATTTTGCTGTTTAGCTTTTTTAAAATAATAATCTCGGTATTCTTTCATGGCTGAACGTGTATACAATAAAAGTGCTTTGTAGCCAAGCCCTAAGCATAGTCAAGTTTTGATAATGGAAAAATATGCAAAAAAACGCCCGCCCCATACGCATAAGCCTTGAAAATTTCCAAGGCAAAAAAATCAGCTTAAATAGCGGCCTTATGGCCTTTTCGCGCCTTGATTCTCTAAATATTACTGAAGAAACAGAGCATATTATCTTGGGCCTTGGCCCCATGGGGCAAGATGATGATTGGCCTGCCCCTGAGTTAGTTAATGCAAAGCGGGTTTTTTATTTGGAGTGTGCGGAATTTAGCAAGACCATGCAGGAGCAGGGGAAAAAACAAGGAGTAGTGCAAAAAATTCCAGAGCATTGGCAAAGCATATCCAGCACCGAGCTTTTGCCCTTACTGCAAGGCAGGGCCATTTGGTGGTATAGGCAAAACATGCAATTTAACCCGCAATTTTGGGCAGATATATTGGGTAAGGTGCAGGCCTTACTTTTGCGTGGTGGTGTGAGCGTTACCTCAAGTAATTCGGTTATGGTGGCGGGAAATGAACAGCAATTATTATATAAAGAAATTTGCACAGCCTTTGAGGGGCTAGGTTTTGAGGTAAGCACGGTGCAAGATGATTTGCAAAAAAATCTTGCCAATGCACAGCCGCAGTTATTTTTCTCCATAAATTTACGGGGTCTTGACCCAGAGGGGCAAAATTTCGCGCTTTTGCAGGCCTTAAATATTCCCGTAGCCATTTGGTTTGTGGATAATCCTTGGCATATCCTCTCGTCCTTACGTTTGCCTTGGTGGAAGGATGCAAAGCTTTTTGTAACCGATGCTTCGTTTATTCCTGAGCTACAAAGGCAAGGGGCTAAATATGTTTATCATTTACCCTTGGCCGCAAGCCAGCATATGTGGAATGTAAGCGAACAAGAAAGCCAAAATAAAAATGTGCAAGCGGCTAGTGAGGCGGGTTGTATTTTTGTGGGGCGGGCTTCTTTTCCTGAACATGCAAGTTTTTTTGCCGCCGCCAAGGTGCCAGAGCAAGTTTTAGACGAAGCTTTTGCGCTACTTGAAAAAGGTGAGCGGCCACATTTTCATTGGTGGCAAGAGCGTTTGGGTGTAGAACTTTGGCCTAGTAATGCTGTGCGTTCTGCTGGTTTTGGGGCGGAGGAATGCGCACGTCAGCAACGTGTTATGTGGCTTAGGGCCTTACTTACTGTAAAGCCTGTAATATTTGGGGATAGTGAGTCTTGGGCAAAATTTTTGCCAGAGGCCAGTGCGGATGTATTTTACCCAAGCCTTGATTATTATACTGAGCTTGCCCCTGTGTATAGGGCGGCAAAGTGCGTGCTCAATGTGACCTCGTTACTTTTGCCAGAGGGCCTAACCCAAAGGCATTTTGATGTGTGGGCGGCAGGCGGGTTTTTATTCAGCAATAGTACTGAAGGCCTTGATATCTTCCCCAAAGATTTAAGCAAGGCCATAAGCATTGCGAACCCTGATGAACTTGCAAATAAAATTCGCACTCTTAGCTTAAGTAAGCGTGAGGAGCTTATACTTGCTTGGCAAGAGTGCATTCAGTCTGAACACAGTTATGCCAAGCGTATGAGCTTTGTGCTTGATAAATTATAATTTTGCCTTGCCTGCTTCCAAATCTAAGAGGCCTTGCTTCATCTCTAGGCCGCCAGCATAACCCGTAAGTTTGCCGTCACTGGCAATGACCCTATGGCAAGGCACAGCAATGGCAATGGGATTTTTGTTATTGGCAAGGCCAACAGCTCGGCTTGCTTTGGGGTTGCCCACGGCTTTGGCAATATCCTGATAGCTGCGAGTTTCGCCGTAGGGTATGTCACATAAGGCCTTCCAGACCTTCTTTTGAAAATCTGTACCGTTTAGCTCATAGGCAAAGTCAAAGCTTTTGCGCGTTCCTGCAAAATATTCATCAAGTTGCTTTAAGGTTTCTCTAATTAGCTCTGTATCTGACCTAACTACGATGAAGTCATCATCTTCAATTACTTCTGATCGTTCTATGCTGAGAATTGCATCATTATTATATTTTAAGCGTAAAGTGCCAAAGGGTGAGGGGTAGAAGATTGTTCTTTGCATATTTTATCCTTTTATTATTTTGTACGTCCTTTCAAAAAATATCAGATGCAAGGCAATGAAATTTTTTTTGAGGGTGTATAGGGCTCTTATGGCCCATGCCCCGAGAAAAAAATTGCATTAACGCCGCAGATGGTGCTTTTTGGAAGGACGTTTGGGTGCGGGGTCGGTAAGTTCTGCAATAGCCCCACCCGCAACAGCCCAAAGATATAAACTTGCCACCGATCCATATGGCGAATAACGCTTGGCATATTTTGCAAATAGTTTTTTATCAATTTTGCGGTGACGGTAGAGCATACGCATTCCTCGCAAAATTGCCAAGTCTCCAAAACTTACCACATCGGGCCGCTGTAAGCAGAAAATTAAGAGCATTTCTGCCGTCCAAACACCAAGGCCACGTAAGGCACTAAGGTTTGCAATGACTTCATCATCGGGCATCTTTGCAAGCTTTTCCACATTAAATTCACCGCTATGTACTTTTTCAGCAAAGTCCATGATATATTCAACTTTTCTAAAGCTTAGGCCGCAGGCTTGCAGTTCATCCCTTGGGCAAGCGCAAATATTTTTGGCGTCAAGCACGCCCAATTTGTCTTGCAAACGTTTGCAAATGGTTACTTGAGCGGCGGTGGAAATTTGTTGCCCCACAATGTGACGTATTATGGATGCAAAAATATCTGCATTGACCTCACGCTCAATGGGGCCAATTTGTTCAATAGCTTGGCCTAATTTTTTATCACATTTTTTAAGGTAAGCTATGGCTTCTTGGCTGCAATTAAAATACATATATTTCCTTTGGACTTTTATAAGCTTTTAATATATTAACCCTCGTTATGCCAAAACAAGAGCACATTCGTAATTTTTCTATCATTGCCCATATTGACCACGGCAAGTCTACCCTAGCTGACCGCATTTTGGAAGTAACAAAATTGGTATCAGAGCGGGAAAAGCGTGATCAATATCTCGATAAAATGGACCTTGAGCGTGAGCGTGGTATCACCATTAAGGCGCAAACTGTGCGTATTCCTTATGCTTCTCGCTCGGGAAAGAAATATATTTTAAATTTAATTGATACCCCAGGGCATGTGGACTTTAACTATGAAGTCTCTCGCTCCTTGGCGGCTTGTGACGGGGCTTTGCTTGTGGTTGATGCCACCCAAGGTGTTGAAGCCCAAACCCTTGCCAATGTGTATCTTGCCCTTGATCATGACCACGAAATTATTCCCGTTTTGAATAAAATTGATTTACCCAGTGCCGATGTGCAAAGGGTTAAGGATGAAATAGAAGAATCCATTGGCCTTGATTGTACGGACGCTTTGCCCGTTTCTGCTAAAACAGGCGAGGGCGTTGCCGATGTGCTTGAATCTCTCATTGAGCGTTTGCCAGCCCCAGAAGGCGATGTGGATGCTCGCCTAAAAGCTTTAATTTTTGATTCTTGGTATGACAGCTACCAAGGCGTTGTGGTGCTTTTTCGCATAGTTGACGGCACCATTCGCAAACATGACCGCATAAAACTCATGGCTACAGGTAAGGAATATGAAGTTTTGCGCTTGGGTGTATTTTCGCCTGAGGCGCAGGATGTGCCTTCCCTTTCTGCTGGTGAGGTGGGCTTTTTGTGTGGGAGTATTAA
>CAYJNE010000104.1:0-5860 GCA_964371345.1 uncultured Desulfovibrionaceae bacterium
CAATGGTCCAGCCATTTTCTCTATTATAACCTTCGCACCACCAACCATCAGATACGCTAAGATTTATGCCACCATTTACTGGTACTTTTTGTCCGCTTGTACCTGATGCTTCGTGGGGGCGGCGTGGGGTGTTTAACCACACATCGCAACCTTGAGCCATGACACGAGAGATGGCAAGGCTGTAGTCTTCGATGAAGAATATGCGTCCAAGGAAGCGATCTTCTTGAGCATATTTAATGACTTGTTGAATAAGCTCAATGCCTGCGTGATCTGCGGGGTGGGCTTTGCCAGCAAAGACGATGATAACATGTTTACCAGCTTGGTTGAGTAATCTTTCAAGCCTATCTGGGTCTGCAAAGAGCAGGGTAGCTCTTTTGTATGGGGCAAAGCGACGAGCAAAGCCGATTATGAGAGTATCAGGTTTGATATTCTTTTTCAGGCTTTTTTCTTTTTCCATGGGGATATTATATTTGCGCATGAATGCTGGCACTGACACACGCAAGGTATCAAGCAAGGCTTCTTTTTGTTGTAGCTTTGCTGTCCAGTATTCATCGTCAGGAATATCATTGATTTTATTCCAGATTGGGTCACTAGGTTCGGCACTCATCCAGCCTTCACCTAAGTAATTGTCAAGGATAAGTTTAATAGGATTACCCACATATGATGGGACGTGTACGCCATTAGTAACGTGCTTTATTGGTATTTCTGGGATGGGAACACCCTTCCATAGTTCATGCCACATATGCTGTGAGACTATACCGTGTATGAGGCTAACACCATTGGCACGACTGGCAGTTTTCAGAGCAAGTACGGTCATTTCAAAACTACCACCTCGCTCAGGACCATCAATGCGACCAAGGCGTAGGAATTCTGTCCAAGAAAGACCCATCTGTTCAGCATAATTAGTGAAATAGCGTTCCATAAGGTCAAGGCTAAAGCGTTCATTACCAGCGTCCACTGGGGTATGGGTTGTGAAGACTGTATTGCTGCGAACACGTTCAAATGATTCATTAAATGTTAGTTGCTGCTCATGCATATAAGCACGGATGCGTTCAATGACCATGAAGGCTGAATGCCCTTCATTCATATGATATACAGCGGGTGTAATATTTAACTTACGCAGCATGCGCACACCACCCATGCCAAGTAATATTTCTTGTTGGATGCGCAAGTTGCGGTCTGCTTCATAGAGTCTTGCTGTAATTCTGCGATCTTCTTCTGTATTTGCAGGTACATCTGTATCCATAAGATATAGAGGAATGCGACCAACTTGCACGCGCCAAATTTGGGCATAAAGGGTGCGACCTGGCATTTCAATATCTACCAAGATGGGCTTGCCTTCAACTTGGTCTGTAACGCAATGCACAGGTAAGTGTGCAAAATTATTCATGGGATATAGCGGAACTTGCTTGCCTTGATTATCAATGCTTTGACGGAAGTAGCCATTTCTATAAAGTAGTCCAACGGCCACCAAGGGTAGGCAAAGATCACTTGAAGATTTTAGATGGTCGCCTGATAAAACTCCTAAGCCACCAGAATAAATGGGCAATGATTCATGCAATCCATATTCTGTAGAGAAATATGCCACAGGCTTATTGGCACGTAAATTTACATTTACGTCCTTGCAAGGAATGGCCATGTACGCATCAAATTCTTCCATAACTTGCTGGTATTTTTCCATGAAAACATCATTTTTTGTAAGTTCCACCATGCGTTTGGGATTAACTTCTTCAAGGATGCGCAAAGGGCTATGCCCAGTGCTTGCCCAAAGTGAGGGACTAATACCTGCAAATAACTGCCTAGCTGTTATATTTGTTGACCACCATAAATTGCGAGCAAGTTCATGTAATCGTTTGATTTTTTGGGGTATTTCAGAAATTGCTGTAATAGGGCGCAGATGTGGTATAGTTGAGGAAGTTGGAGTTAGGGTGTGCATGAGCCTTTCTTGGCGGCGCAATGCTTCGCGGTGTATGTCACGCTCAGCGGAGCGACCGCAAGCCATATCATAGGCTTGGATATAGTTTTGGAAGAAGTTTTCCCATGATGAACCTTGAGTGAGCTTGCGTGCGGCTATGCGTCTGTTGTCTAAATCTTTTTGCGGGCAGAAGGCATATTCATGTAAGACCTTGTGTAAGGAATCAATGATGTTTGCCATGACTTCATGATGGCGTGGAATAATAGAAATTCCGCTTTGAGCAGGATTGCCAATTATTGCACTTTGCGCCCACAAGCCAAAACCTGCAAGGTCGCTGGTTACCGTTGGTACAGCATAGGCTGCACTTTCATGTGGAGTATAGCCCCAAGGCTCGTACCATGAGGGGAATACACCAAGGTCGCAAGCAGAGAGCACTTCTTCATATTGCATATTTAGGAAGCCGTCCTTACCATTTAACATGGCAGGAATAAAGAGCATACGCACATTGTCGCCAACTTCATTATTTAGACCAAGGCGGCGACAAGCAGCAATTATTGGATCTGCATTGCTATTCCAGATGCGGAAGGGGCTTATGAATTGATGGTCATCATCGGTGCGTTTTACTTCGCCGCTGACAATCTCTTCACAAATACCAGCATGTCCGCCCATAACTAAGAATAATACCAAGACCTTGCATGGAGATTTTCTTAAAACTTCTGCTGTGCGCGAAAGGGCTTCAATAAATACATCAACACCCTTATTTTTATATTCATAACGCCCAGAAATAGCAAAAATTCTTGTATTTTCTGTGAGTTCTTCGCCAAGCATAGGCGCAATGGTTTTTAGTAGTTTATTACGAAATTCTAAGGGCTTGGTGCGGTCTGTGCTATAGTCTGGCACAACACGCATATCAAGGCCATTGGTAGTAATAATATCTGGTGTGCGCCCAAGAAAGGCGGATGCTTCCTCACCTGTGATCGCGCTAACAGTTGTAAAGCAATCGGCTTCACGGGCGGCAGTTGCCTCCATGGAGCATTTGGCTGTGATGTTATGAGATGCGGCCTCACTTGCTGGCTTAACTTGGCGCATATATTTATATATATCAACACTTGAGCCCGCAAGAGCACGTCCAAGCATGGTGGCATGAGTTGTAAATACAGTGCCAACGGTGGGGGCAAGGGTTTTTACTGCCAAAAGACCAGCACCTGTCATCCATTCATGGAAATGTGCAACACTTTTAGCGTCTTGAGGTATGCAATAGCATTCATGTATGGCGGCAATAACCTCACCACAAGCATAGCTGAACATGACGGGTTCAATATATTCCCAACCGCCAGAAAGTGAATCTACCCCATAGGTGTTCCATAGTTCATAAAGTAATTGATTGCTATTGTAACGCTTTGAAAAATCGACTAAAATTGCTTTAGGTTCGCCAGGTATTTTCCAACGACCCAAGCGGCATTTAAGGTCACGCACAGCAAGGGCTGAACGTATGCTTGCAAAACATGGTTCGTCTGTTTCAATGAAGTCTGTATTATCCTTCATATCTGGACCAAGTAGGAAATAATTTTCTCCAAAATTATCTACGGCATGGAGGGCCTTACTGCTAACAACAGAATATATGCCCCCGACTTTATTACAAACTTCCCAGCTAACTTCAAATAGAACAGTTTTATCTTTTTTTGCTGACATGCAAATCTCCTAATTGGTCTGTTTTCAAAAAATATTGCTCTGTGACGCTTGTTATCTTTATGGCTGTTTTGTTGCAGGTGCTGCTTTTTTTGTAGTTTTTTTGCTTGCACTTGCGTTACTTGCTTTAGTGGCACTGATTTTAGTAGTTCTTGCTTTAGTTGTAGTTGTTTTTACTTGTGCCTTGGTTGTTTTTGTACTGGTTCTTGTGCGTGGCTTTGCCATTTTTATGGGTTCGTTTGCACCAAGCACAAGCTCAAAGTCGGCCAGTACGTTCATGTAATTAATATATGCATCATAAGGGTTTGCATATGGACTTTCAGGGTTCATATATTGGTCATTGCTAAACCACTTTGTGCTCATATATGAAAAATTATCTGAACTTTGCAAGCGTTGCCAAGTGCGGCAAATTTCATCGCCATACAATTCGGGATGCAGACTTGCAAGAGCGTATAATGAATGAATGGCATCCTTTTGCATGGCATTGCCAAGCCAAGTATCAAGGTCATGCCCAGAAGGTGCCCATGACATGAAGAAAGGCACGTCTATAGTTCCTGCTGGTTTTGCTGGTTTTGCAACTTGAGCCGGAGTTTTAAAGCTTGCACCAAGCTCAAATAGAGCTGTTGGCAAGTTTTCCATAAAATCAAAAATGCCAGATTCAGCTGTATGTTTTATGCCAAATGTTTCATATGGCATAAATATATTTATGCTTTCGCCCTCGGTGCGTAGCACATTGCACCACTTGGCATATTTTTCTGCTGTGAGTGGCCATTCTTCCCAATCATGTTGGCTAAAGCGCAAGCTAATATCACTGGAAAGGGAAACATTGCGCAAGAGTAGCTTTAATTTTTTGCACTCGGCTGGTTGATAAACATAGTTTGGGCTACGCCAACCAAGCACTTGGTCGCTACCCTCGCCAAGCATGGCACTAAAGCCAAGATTTTCCACTTCTTTTGCAAGGTTATTATTATAAATAAGTTCGGTATGTCTATATGTTGTAGGCTTTTTGCCGAATAATTCCTTCATTTTTTTGCTATGCAAATTAACTTGGCGAGCAAACTCTTCAGGGGCATAGAGGAAGGTCATGGAGTGGCTGTAGGTCTCGCCCAAGAATTCTACGCAACCTGTGTCGGCAAGAGCTTTAAAGCTATCAATTACTTCAGGTGCATATTGTTCAAATTGTTCAAGGGCCATGCCAGATATTGAAAACGCCACTTGAAATTTTTTGCCATGCTTTTGAATTAGGCGCAAAAGTAGGTCATTCATGGGCAAATAGCAATTTCTTGCCATATGCAACATGGTGTCGCAATTGCGGTCGTCATCTTCATACATGGAATTTTGACCAAGATCAAAAACCGTATAACGGCGTAATTTATAAGGCCTATGAATTTGGAAATAAAGGCATATTGCTGGCATATCAGTACGCTCCTGTCATGGATTCGGCATAAATATTATTGAGCTGGTCGGCCACATTCTCCCAGCGCAAATCCTTTAACTCTTCCTTACAATTCTTAACCAATTCTTTAGCCAGTGCCGGATATCTTAACACAGCACATATTTTGTCTGCCATATCACGCGTATCCCAAAAATCAGCTTTTAGGGCATGTTGTAAGACTTCAGAAACACCAGATTGGCGTGAAAGTAGCACGGGAACATCATAGAGCATAGCTTCAAGAGGCGTAATACCAAAAGGTTCTGATACACTTGGCATAACATATAAATCACTAAGTGCAAACATTTTATCCACCTCTTCACCGCGCAAAAAACCGGTAAAGTGAAAACGATTGCCAATGCCCAGTTGCCCCGCACGGTTAATCATTGTCGGTAGCATATCTCCAGACCCTGCCATGAAAAACCGCACATTCTTTTGACGCTCAAGCACCATTTTTGCGGCTTCAATAAAATAACCAGGTCCTTTTTGAAAGGTAACACGCCCAAGAAATAAAACCCATTTTTCATCCTTGGCACGTGGTGGCTGGCTAAAATGATGTTCAACTTCATGGCGAGCAACGGCATTGTGTACAACTCGAATTTTATGTTCTGGCACGTCATAATGTTTCATAATCATTGCTTTTGTAAGGTGACTTACAGCAATGACCGTATCTGCCGCATGCAGGCCAGCTCTTTCCATATTTGCCACAACACTATTGACATTTTCTCCACTGCGGTCATATTCCGTTGCGTGGATGTGGGCAATAAATGGCTTTCCAGTAATGGATTTTGCAAGCATGCCAGCAGGATAAGTCATCCAGTCAT
>CAYJNE010000105.1:0-5727 GCA_964371345.1 uncultured Desulfovibrionaceae bacterium
CTGAGGATGAGCAACAAAGGCTTTTTTCTGCCTTTACGCAAGCCGACTCGTCCATCACTCGCAAATATGGCGGCACAGGCCTTGGCCTTGTTATTTGTAAAAATATTGTGGAGTCCATGCAGGGTCGGGTTTGGATAGAAAGTAACAGTGGGCAAGGCTCTATTTTCTCATTTGAACTTAGCTTTTCCATTTGTACTGACAAAAGCAACACCATTGCCAGTGCAGAGCCTCATGTGGAAAATGTCACCACATGCACAGAGCATTTATTGTTGGTGGAAGACAATGATATAAACCAAATTATAGCCCAAGAAATTTTAGAAGCAGTTGGGTATACAGTAGATGTGGCCGTTAACGGGCAGGAAGCTTTGGATATGCTAGATGAAAAACATTATGCGGCTGTGCTCATGGATATACAAATGCCCGTAATGGACGGCCTTACAGCCACCAAAAATATACGCAAGCACCCAGTGCATAAAGATATGATAGTCATTGCCATGTCAGCCCATGCCATGGAAGGAGATTACGAACTCAGCATCCAAAGTGGTATGAACGAACACATTACCAAACCCATTGACCCTGAAATACTTTATCACACCCTAAATAAATGGCTTTCTAGCCAACGCAAAAAGTAAGTCTTTAGGCCTTTTCTGCTTGTTTTTTCTTAGCTCCCAAGACTTGGTGCCTTTTTTGGGCTGTTAGTATGGTTTTGCGCAAACGTATGGACTGCGGTGTAACTTCAACCATTTCATCTTCACGCACAAAATGCAGAGCAAACTCTAAGGTCATGGGGCGTGTTGGGGTTAGGATAACATTTTCATCCTTGCCCGATGCTCGCATATTGGTGAGCTTTTTTTCCTTGGTGGGGTTTACGTCAATGTCATTATCCCTATTGTGCTCGCCCACAATCATGCCCTCATAAACAGGTGTTCCTGGTGGGATAAATAGCACGCCGCGTGGCTCAAGATTAAATAGCGCATAAGGCACGCCACTACCACTGCGGTCAGACACAATGGAGCCATTAAAGCGGGTAGGGAAGTCGCCTCGCCATTCTTCATAACCTGCGAGCAAGGAATTCATGATGCCAGTGCCACGGGTGTCAGTTAAAAATTCATCCCTATAGCCAATAAGACCACGAGATGGCACAGAAAATTCTAAGCGTACCCGACCAGTGCCGCCACTTTTGTCATTAATACAATTAAGCATACGCCCTTTGCGTTGGGCAAGTTTTTCTGTAACCACACCCATAAAATATTCATCGCAATCCACATATAGGTGTTCAATGGGCTCAAGCAATTTACCTTCTGGCGATTTTTTTAGTATTACCTCAGGGCGGCCTACGGAAAGTTCAAAACCTTCACGGCGCATTTGTTCAATTAAGATAGCCATTTGAAATTCACCGCGCCCTTTAACTAAAAAGGAGTCACGCTCATCACTTTCTTCAACTTTTATGGCAACATTGCGCAGGGCTTCCTTGCATAGTCTGTCCCATATGACACGACTTTGCACAAGTTTACCTTCTTTTCCTGCAAGGGGTGAGGTATTAATGCCAAAGCGCATGGCAACGGTGGGTTCATCCACACGAATGCGGGGCAGGGTGCGCGGATTTTCCTTGGTGCAAATGGTATCACCAATGGTTACATCTTCAATACCAGCAAGCACAACAATATCACCCGCAACGGCACTTTCCACCTCTGTTAGGTGCAGCCCGCCATACACTTGTAATTTGCTAACTCGTAAAGGGATAACGCGATCTTCTGGCCCCATACAAACTAGAGAGTCCTTGGCATTTATTTGCCCATGCATAATGCGCCCCACAGCCAAGCGGCCCAAATAATCAGAATAATCAAGGTCAGCCACAAGCATTTGAAATGGCTCACTGGGGTCATGGCTTGGGCCAGGTATGGTTTCCACTATGGTATCAAAAAGTGGGGCTAGGCTTTCACGTTTATCATCAATATTTTTCATGGCAACGCCGTCTCTACCAATGGCATAAAGCACAGGAAATTCGAGCTGTTCTTCTGTTGCATCAAGATCAATAAATAAATCATAGACTTCGTTTAGAACTTCTTGAGGGCGTGCATCTTTACGGTCAATTTTATTAACAACTACAATAACATGCAGTCCTGCCTCAAGGGTTTTGCGCAAAACAAAGCGAGTTTGCGGCAAAGGGCCTTCTGAGGCATCTACAAGCAAAATAGCACCGCTTGCCATGGAAAGTGCTCTTTCCACTTCACCGCCAAAGTCGGCGTGGCCAGGGGTATCGATAATATTTATCTTAACATCTTTCCAAGAGACGGCGCAGTTTTTGGCCGCAATGGTGATGCCACGTTCTCTTTCAAGGTCCATGGAGTCCATAATGCGATCGTCAACTTGCTGGTCTGCGCGAAATACACCACTTTGACGAAAAAGTGCATCCACAAGGGTAGTCTTGCCATGGTCAACGTGCGCAATAATGGCAATATTGCGTAAAGAATTGTTATTTTGCATGATTTTTATTCTTGATGTTAAGTCGTGATTGTTGATTGCTCTTCTTTATTCCATAATTCCAATTTATCAGTAATAAATTTACAGATTTGAGCATGTTCTTCCTTGCCGTGGCCTTCAATATGTATGGGGTCGCCAAAGGCCATATGGATGGTTTTTTCCCTATGTACAGGGCCAAAGTCTTTCATTAGCTTACCTTGACCCCAAGTATCCGTTTTTAAGGCAAGGGGGATAATAGGCTTTTTTGCGTGTTTGGCAAGCTTTATTCCAATACTGTTAAATTTAGCTGGGTTAAATACATTTGAGCGAGTACTTTGTGGGAAGATAACCACACACATGCCTTTATCAAGCCGATCCTTACCTTCATCTAGCACAAGTTGCAGGTCTTTACGTGGATTTGTGCGCCCAACGCTAATGGCATCTCTAGTTTCAAGTACCTTGCCAAAAAAAGGCATGGTATTAAGGCTTTGCTTAACCACAAAGGTAATGGGCATGTGCGGGCGAATTATGCTTGGTAAAACAAAGGTTTCAAGTGTGCTCATATGGTTGCCCACAACAATGCAAGGCCCACCCACTTTTTTGAAGGCATCCATACCAGTTATGGAAAAACGACAACCAGACGCCTCAAGGGTGCGCCCAATACGGGCACTATTTAAGGCCCAAGTTGCATCGTCAGCCGTACCCATTCTTGCGGCAAAACATAAACTTAGAACTGGCCCAAAAATAGCTCGCATATAAAAGCAAGTATTGGGGAAAAGCTTATCAAAAATTCCAAGCTCTTTGGGAGGAGAATTATAATTGTCACCTGTGTAAAATTGCAGGTCAAAGTCATTAGGATTGTGGGCCATTATAAGTCACCGTACTTTTTTGTTATTTTACGCCACCATTGGCTAAGTCGTGCTTCTTCACCATTATTATTGGGCTGATAAAAACTGCGCCCAAGAAGTTCTTGTGGCAAATAGTCTTGCTCCACATAGCTTTGGGGAAAGTTGTGCGGGTATTTATATTCCTTACCATAGCCCCATTCTTTTTGTAGCTTTGTAACAGCATTACGCAAATGCAAGGGCACAGGTTGCACCCCTTGACTGCGTATTTCCTTTTGAGCCCGCAAATATGCAGCATAGGTGCTATTACTCTTTTTTGCCAGTGCTAAATATACCACAGTTTGAGCAAGTGGTATAAAACCTTCGGGCATGCCTACAAATTCAATGGCTTGCTGGCAAGAAATAGCCAAGGGCAGGGCGTTTGGGTCTGCAAGGCCCACATCCTCTGAGGCAGATAAAATAAGCCGCCTACAAATGAAGCGTGGGTCTTCGCCTCCTTCAAGCAGGCAAGCCAAATAATACAATGCAGCATCGGGGTCACTACCCCGAATGGATTTTATTAAAGCCGAAGCCAGTTCATAATGGCTATCTCCGTCCTTATCGTGTCTGGTTAATATTTCGGGAAGGCCTGCTTTTACTCGCTCAAATGTGCGCTCTGTCTCTGGTAAAGATGTTACATATTCCACAAGGTTTAAGAGGGTGCGTGCATCACCGTGGGCTACAGTGGCTAGTAAATCGGTAACATCGTCTTGTAGGGTGGTGTCTTGAATTTCAGCCCCACGTTTTGCTAAGTCTGCAAGTTCATTGCGTCCAAGGGAACGCAAGCGCAACACGTGCAAGCGGGATAATAATTGACGGGTCACACTAAAAGACGGATTTTCGGTGGTGGTGGCAATGAGGGTCAGCTCACCCGACTCAACTAGGGGGAGAAAAAAATCCTGCTGGGCTTTGGAGAAGCGGTGCACTTCATCTAATATAAGAATTTCAATGCCATTTAATTTGCGCCTTAGCTGTTGTAAGCCAGCCTCTGGCGCGCTTATGCGCAAATAATGTTCAGACTTTGCTTTTGCCAGCAAAAGAGCAATGGTGGATTTACCACACCCAGGCGGGCCAAAAAATAATAGTGAAGGCAAACGCTCGGCCTTCATAAGAGCTTGTAAACGCTCTTTTAAATGGCCTTGGCCCACAAAGAGCTCCATATGTTCTGGGCGCAAACGCTCGGCCAAGGGGCGGCTTACAGTCATAATAATCCTAAATTTTCAGTGTGTTAAATATGAAAATGTTAAAGCAAATACTTGTCGTATTTTATATAAAAAGTCTATTTTTGGCAAGCTGAGCTCTTGTTATGTGAATATTTGTTTATATTTGACAATATTATATGTTTTTAGTTAGAATGAGCAACACTTTGTCATCATTAGACTTAATGGAGCTATTTTGTCTGTACTTAATGTAGATGCACCGAAAATACTTTTCACTGCTACGCAATGGCGCACAGCCATGCGTTGCTTTTTTTTACTCTATTTGGTGACATTTACCTTTGCTCCATTTTTTCGTGATTTTTTTGCTATACTTTGTCTATTTTGTTTAATTTTTTATTATACCATTGATTATAAAAATAGCATACTACACGCTTTTGACGGCAAAAAATACTTTTTGTTTTTCTATGTTTTTTTAAGCCTTGGCATTATCTTTTCGCAAAATGTAAAGGATAGCTTTATCATTGTACTCTTGCACTCCTTTACCTCCCTTATTTTGCCATTTGTGGCTATGGAATGCGTGCATAATATGCGTGAACTACGCCACATAATATGGGCCTTAGTATTAAGCCTCATTTTACAAGGATGTAATGGAATATATCAATACATTATGGGGTATGACCTTATATACCATACTGCCATAATTGCAGGAAGGCTCACAGGATCTTTTAGTGATTACCGTATAGGCAATTACATAGCTTTAACACTAATTCCCGCAAGCGCATTAGTGCTTATTCTACGCTCCAAATTTAAATACAATGCTTGGCTTTTTACGGGAATTTTACTCGCTCCAAGCTTATTTTTAATGTTTTTTTCCTATACTCGCAATGCCTATATAACCCTTGTGGTAGCTCTTTGCTTTGGTATTGTCCTTTGGCGTATTTTTCCATGGAAGTATTTTTTTGTGATGATAGTAGGGATTTTAGGTTTATTGCAATTGCCTCAAATACGCCTAAATTGGGGAGTTATACAAAGAGATAACCGCTGGCATTTGTGGGAATTTGCCTATGAATTATTTAAGGAATTTCCTTTGCTAGGTGCAGGAATAGGGCAATATAAAAGCGCTTTTTTATCCTTGGAAGGCATAAACAGTTCAGATAAAAGTATCATTCTTGGTCATCCGCATAATATTTATTTACAATTTCTTTGTGAAAATGGAATTG
>CAYJNE010000106.1:0-5636 GCA_964371345.1 uncultured Desulfovibrionaceae bacterium
AGTTGGTCTTGCAATGGCAGTTGTTTTGGACAAACATCATGGCAAGCAAGCAGGCCCATGCAACCAAATACACCTTGGTCATTACCGATAAGCTCATAGAAATCTTTTGTATTTCTTTCATCACGTGGGTCCACGTAGAAGCGAGCCATACGGTTAATGCTGGTGGCCCCAAGGAAGTCTTCACGCATACGAGCTGTGCCACAAGCCGCAACACAACAACCGCACTCAATGCAACGATCAAGCTCAAAGATTTGAGAGGCTAGTTCGTTGTCCATGGGGTCTTCTATAGCATTTTCATCAAAGGGTTTTTGGCTATGAATCCAAGTTTCAAGCTTTGTACCAACATTGCGGAACCAAGTACCAGTATCAACGGATAAGTCACCGATTAATTTGAATACTGGTAGTGGGTGCAGTACAATGTGCTCGGGTAGGTTTGATGTTTGGGTAGAGCAAGCAAGGCCTGGCCTACCGTTAATGACCATACCACATGAACCACAAATACCTGCCCGACAACAGAAGTCAAATTGTAGGGTGGCGTCTTGAGTTTCACGCAATTGCATGAGAGCCACAAAGAGCGTCATGCTCAAGTGCTCCTCAAGGTAGAAGGATTGCATATGCGGCACACTTTGGGGGTCCAAAGGATTGTAGCGCATGATTTCAATATGCAGTTTACGTCCCATATATTTTATCTCCTACTTACTTATTTTTTTGCTCCGCCTAGTGGACGAATTTTGCTCTTGGGTATGGTTGCCTTAATGGTGCTACCACCGCCATAACCACGATCACCTGGTGGAATTTCATACCAAGGTGTTGCGTCTTCATAGCTTAGTGTAGGTAGGGTATCGCCTTCCTTCCAAGTGGCAAGGGTACGGTTGAGCCAATCTTTATCGTTACGATCTGGGAAATCTTCACGAGTGTGTGCACCGCGGCTTTCAGTACGCATAAGCGCACCGTAAGCTGTGCAAAGACCAAGCTTAATCATACCACGAATGCGTAGGGCCATGGAAAGTTCAGGGTTAAAACCCTGATTGTGGCCCTTGAGGGCTATGTTTTCAGAGCGTACAAGTAGCTCTTGTAATTCATCAACGGCCTTTTGCAAGTCAGCTCCATTACGGAAGATGCCCACATTATCCATCATAGTCTTTAACAATATTTCACGCAATTCATAGCAACTTTCATTGCCCTTGCGTCCAGAAGACATATCTTCAATACGCTCGGCAACTTGCTTAAATGCGGCGTCAGCAGCGGCGGTGCTAAAGCTTGTTTCATAACCTTCAAGGTATTCAACAATCTTCTTGCCCACAATGCGCCCAGCCACAACAGTTTCAGCAAGGGAGTTGCCACCAAGGCGGTTAAAGCCGTGCATATCCCAACATGCTGCCTCACCTGCAGCAAATAAACCCTTAAGGCCATAGGCTGCACCATCTTTATTGGTACGCACGCCACCCATACTATAGTGCTGGGTTGGGCGCACAGGAATAAGCTGATGAATGGGGTTAACATTAAGGAATTTCGTTGAAATATCATATACTTCACGAAGATTAGTTGTAATATGCTTTTCGCCCAAGTGGCGAATATCAAGCCACAAATGTTCACCATAGGGGCTTTTTACGCCAAGACCCTTGCGTATATGTTCAATCATGCGGCGAGCCACAACGTCACGGGAGGCAAGCTCGGCCTTTTCAGGCTCATAATCTGGCATGAAGCGATATTCATTAACGTCAAGCAATGTTCCGCCGTCACCACGGCAACCTTCAGTCACAAGAATGTCTGTGGGCACTGTGCCAGTTGGGTGAAATTGCACTGCTTCCATATTGCCCATGGGTACACAGCCAGTATCAAGGGCCGTAATTTGACCGCCGCCGTCACAAATAACAGCGTTGGTGGTGGCAGGGTAAATACGCCCATAACCACCAGTGGCAATAAGTGTTACTTTGGCTCTGTAGGCCACAAGTTCACCAGTGCGAAGGCAACGACAAATACAACCTGTGCAGGTGTCGCCGTCATGGATAAGGGCTTCGGCTTGCATGCGGTCATGTACGGCAACGCCAAGCTGCAAGAGGCGGTTATCCAAGGTAAATAGTACGGAGTGGCCTGTGCCGTCAGAGGTGTAACAAGTACGCCACTTGGCAGTACCACCAAAGGCACGGGAGTGGATTAGGCCGCGTTTTTCTTCAAGCTCTTCGGCTTCAAAGGGTTTACCGCCTTTATAATATGTGTGTGTGCCTGGTACAACACGGCTCCAAGGCACGCCCATCCACGCCATTTCACGCATGGCAACGGGGGCAGTATTGGCAAATAGGCGTGCAACTTCTTGGTCACAACCCCAGTCGGAGCCTTTGACCGTATCAGTAAAGTGTACGTCTGTTGAGTCTCCTTGGCTCATGGCGGAGTTAGCAAGTGCTGCTTGCATACCACCCATGGCAACGGAGGAGTGTGAACGCTTGGGGGGAACCACTGAAAGGCAAATAACATTAAAGCCTGCTTGTGCAGCCTCCACGGCTACACGCTCACCAGCAAGGCCAGCCCCCATGCACAAAAGGTCTGTTTGAAAAGTACGCATGTGCTCTCCTTCTAGTTGGCTTAGGTTACGCTAATAAAGTGGAAACGAATCATGGTCAAAACACCAAGTCCCACATAGGCAGCAATGAGATACCAAGTGCGCTTGGTCCACAGGGCACGAGTTTCGGCGGTGATATAGCCGTACTTTACGCCAATGCGGAAAAGACCAATACCAAGGTGTATACCCACACAGATAAGTAGCACAAAGTAAAATGGTGACCAGCCACCTTGCTCACGCATAGCTGACGTTTCAGCAGTAATGGGTAGTGATGTTAGTATGATATATACATGGCTTGTAACCATAACTAAGAGCAAAATAGCTGTTATCGCTTGGGCTAGCCAAAGCCATGTATCACAGTGTTTCATGTCTTTAGCATGGCGGAAAAATACAGGCAGTGTACCTACCTGAAAGGGCATTTTTCTTGCTGCAATAACAAAATGCACAATCATGATTAACAATATAAGCGGCCCACCAATTTGGGCAAGATAAAGTTCTTCCAAAAGCCACCCAAGGCCATTCATGAGGCTTGGGCTAATAAGCACGGTACTTACAAAGACAAGGTGAACTAATGTAAATACTGCTAGTATAGCCCCGGTAATAGCCTGCGCAAAATCCATACGCCCGGGTAAGGAACTTTTTGAGAAAGAGCTTATTGAAACAGTCCCGTCCATACACGCTCCTTTGGTTTGTGGTTGTTATAAGCAAATGTCATCATCTTCTCTATAACAATACCTTATTTTACAGTTATATAGATAAAGCGCAAAGAATACGCTTATCTTTTATTTGGTACAGACAATTTATAAATCAATCTCTGGGTCGTAGAAATTATATGTATCTTTACTCATTTTTGAGCGATATAAAGCCTTGTCTGCGTGGCGATATAATTCCTCATAACTTGCACCGTCTTTGGGGAAAAGAGCTATGCCAATACTACATGAAATGGAAACCTTAATATTATTTTCTTCAAACGTCTGTCTAAAATGCTCCTGAACGTGTACAGTTTTATGCAGTAAAGGGCGCAAATTAGGAACATTTTTCATGTAGACGATAAATTCATCTCCCCCGATGCGTCCTACTATATCATCACTTCTAAAAATATGCGAGAGCCCATTAGCGAGGTTTTTGATGACCGCATCACCAGTTACGTGTCCAAAGCTACTGTTAACCTGCTTAAAATTATCAATATCTATAATACAAAATGCACCACGAGCTGCAGGGTCATTAATTATTTCTCGAGTAATGAGTTCTTCTGTTGCAACCTTATTATATAGGGTTGTGAAGGAATCACGCTGAACATCATCTTGCAATTTTTGCAAAGTGCGAGTTTCTTCATCCACATTATCTATTTTGCCAATGGCTTTGAGTTTGCCTGCATCATCTGTCCACGCTGTTTGACGAAGCTGGCACCATAACCAGCGGTCATCATAGGTTTTTATGCGCAAAAGTGCCGCAGTAACCTTGCCGCCAACCTTAATGCGCATCTGCATGGACATGAAAAGATCCATATCGTCTGGGTGAATGATGCCACTGTCCACGGGGTAATAGTTCAAGCCAATGTCAGGAGGTAGAGGGTATTCAAATTTTTTGAAAAACTCCAAGGATGCAGCAAATTGATTGGCCTCCATGTCAAATTCGTATAAAATATTGTCTGACATTTCAAGTAAATGCCTGTATTGACCCACCATATTACGCTCTTGAGCCTGAGATTTTTTAAGATCATCAACGTCAATAATTACACACCATACAAAGCTGCCATTTTCACTTTCTATGATGCGGGTGCGATCCATAATGTAAAGACTGCTGCCGTCTTTGCGCTTAATGCGATATTCAGCAGACATTACGCCCTCGCCCGCTGTGGGAATCATGGCCTTGGCAAGGGCCCTGTCGTCAGGGTGAATCATATCACGCCAACAGTTATTGTAAACTGAGCGTATGTCTTCACTGCTTATGCCAATGACCGAAGGCAGAGAGTCGGTATAATCCAAAATAGTCCATTCATCATTATTTAAACACCGCACAATACCACAAGGTATCTCATTGAGTGTCTGCTGTAATTTTTCTGCATAGGCTTGAGTGTTGCAATACGCCTTGCGCTGGATGCACATAAAATAACTTGTAAATCCGACACAAAGCAAAATCAAAGCCCCAAGTGCGGTCATGGCAAAGTATGTTGAGTGCCTACTACTATCTACAGCTTTACTTGCTTGCATAAGGGCCATAGCCGTCCAGCCTTCATGGAGCATAGGGGTTAGGCCTATGTGGAATTGTTTGTTATTTAGGGTGAGTGTGGTTGTGCTTGGAATTTTGTTGTAATTTTCAAGTTTGAAAATTTGTACTACATTGTCGCCTAGTGCCAGTTCTTCGCCAATGGCGTTTATAATAATACCCTTACTATTAATGATGTAGACTTCAATGTCACTTATGGGGGTGGGATCAGTTATTTCTTCTAAGGCTTTTTGCGCATCAAAGGTTTTAGTGGTGCCTAAGGATGCGGCGGCCGTATTCATTTGTCCTTCGACAGCTATAATGAACCTGTGAATTGCATGGGCGTGATTGGTGGATATTTCGCTTAGTATGGCTCTTGAGTCTTTGCGCTTATGGTCTTCTGCGGTTTGTAATATGGTGAAAACTACGAAAGACAAAATCACAACAATGCTTATAAAAGCACTGCCGATGATGTCAAAAATTTTATTTTCATTTTTCGTAGATTGCACGGTTTTCCTCATAAAACTCAAGCCAAAGCCCTTTTAAAAAAAACAACAAGTGATGTTACACCTAAAACAATAAAAAAACAATACTGAGCTATGGTAGTATTTTAAACGGGTTGAGCCGTGCAAAGTATTCTAGGAAAAGTTAAAATTTTTTTACCGAAAATATTGCTTTTTGGAGATAATTATGTAATTTTATCGGTGGTTGAGGAGGACTTGCTCGCATATGGAAGAGCAAGTAGTTGAAATAACTGCGTACGCGGTTTAATTTTTTAGGAAGGAATGAACATGAAAAAGATTATTACCTTGTGTCTCACCGCTGGTATGTTGCTTGGCGCAGCTACTGGCGCATCTGCTATCGATTT
>CAYJNE010000107.1:0-5592 GCA_964371345.1 uncultured Desulfovibrionaceae bacterium
GTAGCATTTCACTCCAAGCACAACCAATGGCGTGCAAGGCCGAAGCACAAGCAGAGGTTGCCACAAAGTTATTGCCCTTAGCACCTGTAAAAATGGCAACTTGGCCAGGAGCCATATTGGAAATTAGCATGGGAATCATGAATGGAGAAATTTTATTGGGGCCTGACTGTGTAAGCTTGGTATGGAAAGCCTCAAGAGTGTGCAAACCACCAAGCCCAACACCAAGGGCAACACCAATGCTCTCAGCATTTTTTTCATCAATGGCGAAGTTTGCATGTTCAAGTAACATCTGCGCACCCACCACAGCAAACTGCGTAAAGCGATCCATGCGCTTTGCTTGTTTGAATGGAATATGGTCTTCAGCCACAAAATCTTTCACTTCACCTGCAATGCGTGCATCATATTCTGATGCATCAAATGCGGTAATGGGTGCTATGCCAGACTTACCTGCAAGAAGGTTGTCCCATGTACTTTTTAGGTCTTTACCAATGGGTGTTATGGCAGATAGGCCAGTTACTACAACACGCTTACGGCTCATGCCAAGTCTCCTTAAAATCCAAACAATAAATTATCCACATTCCCGCGCGGAACAAACACACCGGGGATTTCTCCCCGGTATAAAATTACATCTTAGCTTCAATATATTTAACAGCGTCTTGAACTTTTAAAAGTTCTTGAGCGTCATCATCGGCGATTTCGATGTCAAATTCTTCTTCCATAGCCATGATAAGCTCGGTAAGGTCAAGGGAATCTGCGCCAAGGTCTTCCACAAAGGATGCACCTGGTTTTACTTCTTCAGCAGAAACGCCGAGTTGTTCAACGATGATGTTAGTTACTTTTTGTGCTACGTCAGACATATAAGCCTCCAAATTATTTTTATTAACAATACATTCCGCCATTTACGGCAAGAATTTGTCCTGTAATATAAGCAGCATTTTCCGATGCAAGGAAAACTACCGCATTAGCCACATCTTCCACACTACCCATGCGCTTTAGAGGAATGGCCTCCTCATATGCTTTGCGCACATCTTCGGGTAAGTTTGCGGTCATATCTGTTTCAATAAAGCCTGGGGCTACGGTATTTACCGTAATATTACGCCCTGCAAGCTCCTTAGCGCAAGACATGGTCATACCATGAAGCCCTGCCTTGGATGCGGCATAGTTCACCTGTCCGGCATTACCCATTTGCCCCACCACCGAAGAAACATTTATGATACGTCCAAAGCGTTGTTTGCTCATTATTTTTGCAGCTTCACGCAAACACACAAAGGAACCACGCAAATTAATTCCAAGCACGCTGTCAAAATCCGCATCCTTCATGCGAATAAGAAAGCCGTCCTTGGTGATGCCTGCATTATTAACAAGCACACTAAGTTCAACCTTACCCTTGATATTAGCCTCAAAAAAAGTTGCTACGGCGTCAGAATCACCCACATCAAGGCAAAAAGCTTCTGCTTTGCCCCCGTCAGCACGAATATCCTTGGCAACTTGTTCTGCTTCTTCAGGCTTTGATACATAGGTAAGAAATACTTGATAGCCTTCTTTAGCAAGGGCATAGGCAATGCCTTTACCAATACCACGTGACCCGCCAGTCACAAGGGCTGTTTTTATTAAATCTTGCATTATATCTCCGTTGAACTCTGAAAGAATTGTTTAACGTAAAGCCGTATAAATTTCAATGCTAAAAAGACCTTTAAATTATATACGCCTCACGGCGTTCTGATTTTCAAAAACAATATTTAAAAACAAAAACTATATAAATTCCAAAAGTCCAGCACCCCAAGTAAATCCTGCGCCCACAGCGCAAACAAGTACTAGGCTACCTGAGGAAATAAAGCCCTCAGCCCGTGCTTCCCCAAGGGCCAAAGGCACAGAAGCAGAGGATGTATTGCCATACTTTTGCACATTGGTAAAAACCTTGCTTGCATCAATATTCAAACGACTACCCACAGCTTCAATAATACGCAAATTGGCCTGATGCGGCACAAACGCATCCACATCGGCTACGGTGCGTTCATTACGGAGAAGCACTTCATTGCACACAGCAAGCATATTACGCACGGCATGTTTAAATACTTCACGCCCTTGCATGTGCAAATAAAAATCTTCGCCCACAGCCTCACCAAGAGCATAGGCCTTATTTGTGCCACCACCAATGGTGATTAAATGATTTAGGCTACCGTCACTATGGCAAGCAACATCCACAAGGCGAGCCACAGCCCCCTCTTGCTTATTGCTTAAAACCACAGCCCCAGCACCATCGCCAAAAAGTACGCATGTGGCTCTATCTTGCCAATTAACCCTGCGGGTTAGGGCCTCAGTACACACTAGCAATACCTTGGCATTGGGATCACTTGCCAAAAAAGCCCCAGCTAAAGAAAGACCATATACAAAACCACTACAAGCCGCATTAAAATCAAAAGCCATAGCCTTAGTACAGCCAAGCTTATGCGCTAAAATAGTGGAGGTGGACGGACACATATATTCAGGAGTGCTTGTGGCTACAAGTAGGTGGGTAATTTCTGCGGCCTCAAATTTAGCTTCGGCAAGGGCGTCTTTTGACGCCACCACGCCCAAATCTGAGCCTTGTTCATCATCTGCCAAAACATGGCGCATTTTAATGCCAGTGCGAGTACTTATCCATTCATCATTGGTGTCAACTATGCGGCTTAAATCATCATTACTCAAAGTCTTAGCCGGAGTATAAAAACCAATGCCATTTACATAACAATTCTTATTCATAATAGATGGGCCCCACGCAACCTAATAATAGCCTTAAAATGCCTTGCTAAAGCAAGTGAGTTCTTCATTGGCAGCAATGCTTTCAGAAAGGCGCACATTGGTACCCTTACGCACAAATGTTCCGCCCATTTTTATGGTATTACAAATGGCCTTAGCGTTGGATTTACCGTGGCATACAAGCACAAGGCTTTGCAATCCAAGCACGGGGGCTCCGCCATATTCGGCATAATCTATGGTTTCAATAAATCTTTTAAATCCAGCTCTGGCAAGCTTTGCACCAAAGGCAGATAAAACATCCGAGCGCAGTTTATTTTTCAATATACGCAAAAGCGAATATGAAAGCCCTTCACTCATTTTCAAAACCACATTGCCCATAAAACCATCACAAACCACTACGTCCACTTCACCCGTAAAGAGGTCACGCCCTTCGCAGTTGCCAGTAAAATTCATATGCTTTGCTATTTTTAACAATTCATATGCTTCCTTTACCTGCAAATTGCCCTTGCCCTCTTCTTCGCCAATACTCAAAAGGCTAATGCGAGGCGATGCATAATCCAAAATATCACGGGCAAAAGCATCACCCATAAGCCCAAATTGGAATAAGTGATACGGCCTACAATCTACAGTGGCTCCACAATCTAAAAGCACCAGTGGATTTTTTTCTGTGGGTAAAATGGCAGTGAGAGCAGGACGCTCAACACCAGGAATACGCCCAAGAATAAACATACCACAAGCCACAGTTGCACCAGAATGACCAGCACTAACCACAGCATGGGCAGCCCCATCACGCACAAGACGACAAGCCACCTGAATGGACGCATCTTTTTTGCGCCTCAAAATATCAGATGGCTTTTCATTCATATGCACCACATCATTGGCGTGTATTATTTCGTAGTTTGCGCCTTCCAAATTCAAAGCTTCAAGCTCAGCCCCAACGCGTGCGGTATCACCAACCAGCAACACTTTGAGATCATAAAGCTTTGCAGCTTCAATGGCAGCGGGCACAGCTACTGAAGGGCCAAAATCGCCCCCCATAACGTCCACGGCAATGACGGGATTTATTTCCATTAATCTTGGTCTTGAGCTGTGGAAATCACCTTGCGGCCCTTATACATACCGCAGCTACCGCATACACTGTGCGGAATGGTTGGCTCACCACAAGAGCAATACACAACGGTAGGAACAGCTACACGATCGTGAGAGCGACGCATTCCCTTTCTGGAACGAGATTTTTTGTTTTGTTGAACGGCCATTTTCTTTCTCCTAACATTAATACAGACCTTTGCATAAGCAAGGGCCTTAAATTATTTTTCACTCTTTATTTTTACCGAACGCAAAATGGCAAGGCGAGCATCGCCACCTTCTTGCGTACAAAGGCATGTTTCTTCATTCAAATTGGTACCACACACGGCACACAAACCCTTACACTCTGCCGCACAAATGGGCCGCAGAGGAAAGGCCAACATAAATTCTTCCCAGCAAAGCCCTGCCACATCAAGCACAGGCGTTGCATTTTCAATGATGATATGACTTAGGGCTTCGCCTTCTTCGTCATAATCTTCTTCATCGTCATCATCAACGTAGCCAAGGGCCATGTCGGGTGAGCCTTCAAAGCGTTCAATATTTGCACTTATGGCAACGCTCATGGACTCAGCACAACGATTGCAGGGCAATTCAACACTACCATTCAGTGTGCCCCGTATCATCACTCCACCAGGAATTGGTGTTAAATCCAACTGAGCGGAAATAGGCTCAACTAGCTGGCATTGCATATGAAATTCATCAAGCGGTTCTGACCAAATATCTTGGTCATTAACCACAATATGCCGCCCTTCTTTAGGAATATCGTTTATAGCAATATAGTGTTTGCTCATTTTCCCCTCGTGGACTGAGCTATTTACATGGGGAAGCCCCATTCTGTCAAGAAATACTATATTTTTTTATTCACCAAAAACTAACAATGCCGCAAGGCCCACAAAAACCCACGCCGCAATGCGATTCATCAAAATTTGATACTTGGGTGAATTATTAAACCAAGTGGCAAGTTTACCGCCTAAAATAGCCACTGTTCCAAAAACTATTAGCGTTGCCAAAATAAAAATGCCACCCAAAATGCATAATTGCACTGCCAAGGGGCCTCGTGCGGGGTCTGCAAATTGCGGCAAGAGAGCCAAGAAAAACAATATAACCTTAGGGTTAGTGACATTCATTATCACCCCCCGTCTATACAAGGCAAAATTGCCCACAAAATCTTTTTTGTGTAAAGACGCCTCGCTACTGCCAGCCCTAAAGGTAAGCCAAGATAAATATAATAAATAGCCAGCCCCGAGCATTTTTAAGGAAAAAAAGGCCGTGGGCGAATTTTTAAAAAATATTGCAATGCCAAAGGCCACAGCCAGCGTGTGCACCACAATGCCAGTCATTAAACCAAAAACCGTGCACAGGCCAGCCCTTGCACCATAAAGGGCCGACTGGGTTAATACAAAAATATTATCTGGCCCAGGGGCAATGGCTAAAATAATAGAGGTTACAAAAAAAGCTAGGCCCACTTCCAATGGAATCATAATAAATTAACCTTCAACATTTTCTTGTTTATACGACTGCAAAGCTTCAATTTTTTGAGGGCGCGGCAAAACCCGCACCCTAGCCTCCAAACGAGACGCACTGGACTTATCCTTACAAATAGCAGATGCACAAAGCACCACTGGCCGCCTACCCTTAGTATACTTTGCCCCACCACTTAACAACCCATTATGCTGCTTAAAACGCCGCTCTATATCCGTAGTAATACCACAATACAACGAATCATCACTACAACGAGCTAAGTATACGTACCAATTATTCATAATT
>CAYJNE010000108.1:0-5558 GCA_964371345.1 uncultured Desulfovibrionaceae bacterium
AACTAAATGTAATGCTTGATTTTTTAAGCATAGCCTTAAGTCCACCTGGTAGCTCAAAGGTGGTATTACCACGTCCTTCTTCTAAGGCATTATCCAGTTGTAAGAGCGTGCTTGCTCTCGCTTGGCCTTTCTTTGTATTAAGCAGGCTTATGGCATGTATATATAGGCGTAAGCGTGTGGCTTTGTTTGTATTTTGAAGCATTGTGGCTGGCAGGTTAATACTATTTTCTTTGAGTTCCACTTGATTTTGACTAAATAATTCTTGAACAATATTTTGCCAATGTTCGGTGTCATATGCTGCAAATTTCCATAATTCTTCTGCTTTTTGCTTAAAAATAGGATTTTCTGCATGGATTAGCGGCAGTATATTATGGCGAATTCTATTGCGTAAAAATGCTGTATCAGCATTGCTTTCATCCACCGCAAAGCCCAATTGTGCGGCCTCAAGTAGGGCATAAAGTTCTGTTTTATCTTGTAAAAGTAGTGGGCGCAAAATGCGGCGTTTTGCGTCTAAGGCTTGCATACCCCCAAGGGCAGGCCAACCGCTACCCCGTATTAGGCGCATGAAGATGTCTTCTTGCAAATCTCCAAGGTGATGCCCAAGGCATATCCAGTCAGCACCGCATTTTTTACGATAATACTCAAGGTGGGTATAACGCTCCGCACGGGCCATTTCTTCAAGGCCCTTTTTTTGTTCTGCGGCAAGTTTTGCAACGTCAGTTCTGTGTATAAAGCACTCAATACCCCAGATGTGGCATAAATCTTCAATGGTTTTGGATTCTTGCGTACTTTCTTCGCGTAGCATGTGGTCAATGTGACAAACAGAAATTTTGTGCCCATAGACGGGGCTTAGCCAAAGCCAAAGGCAAAGCATGGCAAGGGAATCTGCCCCACCAGAAACAGCCAGCAAAAAATGTTGCCCCTTGGGGTTGAATTTTAATTCTTTATGTAAAAAATCTCGGACATTGCGTGAAAGCACACGGGTTTTAGTAGGTTGGTCGGTGAAATTTGGTAAGGTTTTTGGAAAGTTAAATGCATATGACATACAACACCTAAGCTTGGCTTAAGAGGCTGTCCACATAGCGCATCATATATTGTTCAAGCTCGGATTGGGCGTAGCTAACGCAATTGCAATGCAGGGCGTTTTTAGCCCGCACCAATAGCTCAAGGCATAGACAGTCGTCTGCCACTTCAAGAGCCATGATGTAGGGGCCGCATTTTTCCACATGCTCGTTTTGAATGGTATTGTGCAAATTTTGTGGAATGGGCAACCAATACACGCCCTCAATTCCACTGCCTAAGCCCATAGCATCAAGGCGTTTGGTGATGTTTTGGGTTTGGTCTTCTGTGAGTTCGTCAATTAAGTAGGAGTGCATATTATTTCTTCTTTTGGTTACGGTTAGTTGCGTCATTATCCAAATCAAAAATACGCCGCACAATGTTAATGCGCGGGGTTGTGCCTTCCTCTGCCATGGTGCCACGCTTCAAAAAAGCAATGGGGGCATGATTAAGCTTTTTAGTAAGGGCCACGGTCATGGCCTCTAAAGCCTCACGGGTATTATCATCCACAGGGCCAATGCGCTTTAGGGTGCGCTGCAATTCTTCAGCGGCAAGTATATCGGCTCGATTAATTATATCCACAATGGTTGGCTGAACGTCTAAATGCCTTAGCCAATGGCAAAAGAAATCCACCTCTTCATCAACAATTTGTGCTGCTTTGACGGCTTCGTCACGGCGTCCTGCCAAATTTTCTTCCACCACTTCTTGTAGATCGTCAATGTCATATAAATAGACATTATCAAGGCCGTTTACGTCTGGGTCTATGTCACGAGGTACTGCAATATCTATAAAAAACATGGGTTTATATTTACGTTTTTTTAGTATTGGTTGTAAGTCCTTGGCTTTAATAATGGGGTCTGGTGAGCCTGTGGAGGTGATAATAATATCCACATCCGTAAGGTGATTTACAAGGTTATCAAAGGCAATGGCGGTGCCGTTAAATTGCTTGGCAAGCTCCTCGCCACGCTCCAAGGTGCGGTTGGCGACATAAATATGCTGTATGCCAGCTTGTAAAAGGTGCGTTGCGGAAAGTTCTGCCATTTCACCAGCCCCAATGAGCATGGCTTTATTTTCTTGCATATTACTAAAAATGCGCTTGGCAAGCTCCACTGCTGCATAGCTAATGGATACTGCACTGGATGAAACTCCAGTTTCTGTGCGTACACGCTTTGCCACGGAAAAAGCTTTGTGTAATAAGCGGTTTATTATTGTTCCCGTGGCTTTACTCTTTACGGCGTCACGGTAGGCGTCTTTAAGTTGCCCTAGTATTTGCGGCTCCCCAACCACCATGGAGTCAAGACTTGAGGCCACAGTAAATAGATGCCGCACGGCATGTTTATTTTTATGTACATAGACATAGGGGCTTAAATCTGCGCCAGAAAATCCACAAGCACCAGCCCAATGGTCAAGTAAGTCTGTGATGATGGGAGCTTCGGCGTGGGTGTCTCTTAATATATAATTCTTGGCGCAAGCTAGAATTTCCACTCTATTACAGGTGGATAGAATAAGGGCTTCGCCAATATTGTTCCCTTGTGGTATGGCCCAAGTTTCAGGTGTACAGTGCGCGCTTAGGGCAAAACGTTCGCGAATTTCCACAGCGGCACTTTTGTGGTTAAGGCCCATGAGGTATATGTCACTATGCATATTATTGTCTTTTGGTAAAAGCGTGATGAGTGTCCATGAAAGAATTGACTATGAGTATTGAGAAAACACTTAACCCAAAGAGCCACAAAGCCATGGTAGCGGGTTTGCGTCCGCGCCTACCTTGTACTACCCGCATATGGAAAAGCCATGCGTAAACTGCCCATATTACAAGTGAAATAATTTCCTTGGGGTCTCCGCTAACGGTGTTACCCCAGGTACTGCCAGCCCACAAAAAGCCAGATAATATGCCAAGCGTAAATAGCGGAAAGCCCACCACAACGCATATGGAATTAATTTTATCTAAAATATCAAGGGCTGGGAAATCTTGTATAAAACCCGTGAGGGCGGCCTTTGATTTTAATAATTTTTCCACATAAATAAATATAATTCCTGCGGCAAAAGCAAGGGCCATGAGTGCTAGGCTTAAATACAAACTGCCAATGTGCAAGGCATAAAAAGGCCCACCTAAGGATTCAGGTAATGTCACCTGAATATGTAAGAAACTCCATGACATAAGAAAGAGCATGAGAGCAAGCGGGGTTATGAATAGTAGCGGGGTTGTGCTGCGCAATTTCCATTGTCCACCCATGCCGCAAATTATCATGAACCAAGCTAAAATTTGTAAATATGTTCCGCCGCTTAAGCCACCTGGCATGAGGGAGTGGCTAC
Organism: uncultured Desulfovibrionaceae bacterium; assembly: GCA_964371345.1. Lineage (GTDB taxonomy): Bacteria > Desulfobacterota > Desulfovibrionia > Desulfovibrionales > Desulfovibrionaceae > CAYJAD01. Next base: position 3,373 of record CAYJNE010000108.1, read on the forward strand.
CCCGCATCATATCAAATGTTTGCAGGGCAAAGCCGCCTATGGCAAGTGCGCTTGCCAATATGCGCAAGGGCTGTTTGCGTAGCATAAGGCCAATGATGCCAATAATTGTGCTACTGGCATAAAGCACCATAATGGTAATCATGCTTTGCTCAAATGATATCATGAAGCAACTCCGCCATGTTATTGTGTAAATCTTTTGGCAAAATATCTTGCAAAAGCTTTTCACAATTTGTAATATCGCCATTTACTAAATATTCATGTAGCTTAGAATTAACTAACGCCCTGAATATTTGTTTATTATGCTCCGAATCGTAACCTAAATCAAGTACTAAGGGGCGCAGGCGACCTAGCAAGGTAGTCATGGGGGCATATGGGGTGAGCCAGTCTTGAAGTTCTTTGCGTAAAACCCTTGCCCATGCTGGGCTTGCGCCCTCGGTGGATATGGCCGCCATGAGCGTATTATCGCCTTTGGCCTTGGCAAGAGCTGGCACAATAAAATTACCTTCTAGCGGTGCATCCACGCAATTGCATAAAATATTTTGTGCGGCACAAAGCTTGGCAATGCTGGTATTTAGTTCAGTATTGGTGGTGCAAGCAAATACAAGCCCGCAACCTTTTATATGTGCTGGGTCAAAATTGCATACTTCATATTTTATGTGTGGGCTTTGTAATATTTTTTGCCAATCTTCACTAAAACCGTTATTATCTATGACTAAAATTTCCTTAGCCTTGGCCTCCAAAAGGACCTTGGCTTTGCGAAGGCCCACCTTGCCAGCCCCAACAATGAGGCATTTTGTGTGCTCAATATTTAAGAAGATTGGATAGTACATAATTTTTGTGGTTGAGGTTATATGATTGATGCTTGCGCAATATAACTCATTTTTTTTCACTAGGGAAGGGGGCACATAGCTAAAATTTCTTGCTGTTTGCTTTGTTTTTGCTTAGTTTAGTAAAGCCATGAAAAATTTTCTCATCATACAGCTAGCCCGTTTTGGCGACCTTGTGCAGACCAAGCGGCTTATAAAAAGCCTTGAAGTGCGCGGGCAAGTGCATTTATGCATTGATGAATCATTGGTGGGTATTGCTAAATTACTATATCCAAAGGCAATTCTTCATCCTTTACCTGTGCATAGTTTTCCAAGTGCCGAAGGCCTTACCCGTGTGCATAGGGCCTTGCAAGCTTTAAATGCTAAGGATTTTTGTGCTGTATATAATATTAATCATGCTGGCTTAAACCGCAGTCTTGCTCGTTTTTTTGAGCCTGAGCAAGTTATAGGATATGTCATGCATGGAGGGCAAGCTGTGCATTCACCTTGGGTGCGCAAGGCCTTTGCTTGGACTCAAAATAGGTCCTCAAGCCCCATAAATTTGGTAGATTTTTGGGCAAATTTTGATGAATTACCCTGCAATCCGCATGATGTTAACCCCAAAGCCAAAGGCGGCGGCAAGGGCATTGGTGTGGTTTTGGCGGGGCGGGAATCTCGTCGTTCATTGCCACCAGCGGTGCTTGCACAAGTGGTGCGTACATATTTTGAGCTCATGGGCGGGCCAGATATATTTTTACTTGGAAGTAGTACCGAAAGTCCCATAGCCAAGCAATTAAAACGCCACATGGCCGCCAATATGCTTGATAAAGTGCATGATTTAAGTGGTAAAACTTCATGGGAAGGGCTCATTGACGCAGTACAAGGGCTTGATGTGGTCATAAGTCCAGATACAGGAACCATGCACCTTGCGGCGCATTTGGGTGTGCCTGTGCAGGCATTTTTCTTGTCTTCTGCTTGGTGCCATGAGACTGGCCCATATGGTGAAGGGCATGGGGTGTGGCAATCGGTTTATGAGTGCGCACCTTGTCTTGAGTCTGCGCCATGTTCCATAAATACTAAATGCTTAGACGATTTTAGCCACAAGAATTTTTTGCGAGCCTTGGCCTTAAATATACAGAATAAAAATGGTGATTTTAGTTCTGAGCCTTGTGCAGATGATATGGTGTATTATACTTCGTATCTTGATGAATTTGGCAGTGCTTGGAAATTGCGTATGGGTGAGGATGCATATGCCAAGCGTAGACAAAATCTGCGGGCTGTACTTGCAGAGCATCGGGGGCGGCCCATAGCTTGCGCACCCATACTTGGCGAAATGGCAGATATATATTATGATGAGGCAGACTGGGCTTTGGATTTGCA
>CAYJNE010000109.1:0-5544 GCA_964371345.1 uncultured Desulfovibrionaceae bacterium
TTGTGCTAATTACTGATAGAATTGACCTTGATGAGCAATTATCCAAACAATTTGTAAAGGCTAAGTCATTTATTGGTGACGAATACATTGTTTCAGTACAAAGCCGCGCCGACCTTGCACAGCTTTTGCGTGGGCGTAGTAGTGGTGGGGTGTTTTTAACCACCATTCATAAATTTACTGAGGATTTGCAACTACTTTCAGACCGTGCCAATATTATCTGCATTGCTGACGAGGCCCACAGAAGCCAAGTGAATTTAGAGCAAAAAATGCGTATAAATAGCAATAAAAAATTGACAGATGGCACTGTTACCAAAACCTACGGCCTTGCAAAATATCTGCATGACTCCCTACCCAATGCCACCTATGTGGGCTTTACGGGAACGCCCATTGATGCAACGCTTGCTGTGTTTGGGCCACTGGTGGATAGCTACACCATGACTGAGTCCGTCAATGATGGCATTACCGTGCGTATTGTCTATGAAGGCAGGGCGGCTAAGGTGTTTCTTGACCATGATAAAGCCAAAGAAATTGACGCTTATTATAAAAAATGCCTTGATGCAGGTGCTAACGAATATCAAGTGGAAGAAAGCAAACGTGCATCTGCCACCATGCAAGCCATTTTTAGCGACCCTAAACGCATTGCCATCATTGCAGAGGATTTTGTTAATCATTATGAAACCCGCGTGCAGGAGGGTTCAAGCGTACGTGGTAAGGCAATGTTTGTGTGCTATGCTCGTGAAATTGCATATTTATTTTATAAAGAGCTAAAAAATATTCGCCCTGCGTGGTTTGATGTTTTGCCCATGGCACAGGAGCTTGACGCAAGCACACTGCCGAAAAAGGATATAAATGCCATTATACCCTCTGAACGTGTACAAATGGTTATGTCACGCAACAAGGATGATGATGCCGATTTGTATAGCTTGTTGGGTACTCGTGAGCATAAAAAAAGCCTTGATGAACAATTCAAGAATGACCTTTCAAACTTCAAAATAGCCATTGTAGTGGATATGTGGCTAACGGGCTTTGACGTGCCAAGCTTGGACACTATTTATATTGATAAACCACTACAAAAACATACTTTAATTCAAACCATATCCAGAGTAAACCGCACCTATGAGGGCAAGTCCAAGGGCCTTGTGGTGGACTATATTGGCATTAAAAAGCAAATGAATATGGCCCTTGCTCAATACTCCAAAGGCGAAGGGCTTAACTTTGAAGACATTGAATTTTCACTCAAGGAAGTTAAAGATCATTTAGACTTACTTAGTAAATTATTTCACGACTTTGATGTTGGAGATTATTTTTCAGGAGATGCACAAAAACAATTTTTCTGCTTGCGTAGTGCGGCAGATTTTGTGCTTGGCATAAAAAAACGTGAAACACGCTTTATGGGCCTTATGCAAAGGCTTAGGGCGGCTTATGATGTGTGCTGTGCCGATGAAAGGTTAAGTAGCCATGAGCGTGACCATGTACATTTTTATATGGCTGTTCGCTCCATTGTATTTAAGTTAATTAAGGGTGATGCACCAGATACGGCACAAATGAATAAACGTGTACAAGAAATGATTGCAGAGGCCTTGCGAGCTGATGGGGTTGAGTCACTCTATAAACTTGGGGATGAAGAAGACAAAACCACAGTAGATATTTTTGATGATGATTATTTAGAGCGTATTAACAAGATTAAACTGCCAAATACTAAGATTATGCTCTTGCAAAAACTCTTACAAAAAGCCATTGCTGAGCTTAAAAAGAAAAATAAATTACAAGCTGTTATATTTTCAGAAAAACTTGCAAACTTAGTTAATAAATATAATGAACGCAAAGAAGATGATGTTCTTAAAGGTGAAGAATTTGAACCTTTTACTGACCATTTAATCGAACTTTGCATGCAAATTAAAGATGAAATGGCAAAAGATGCTGAATTTGAAGGCCAAGCCTTTTATGACATCTTAGTATTTATGGCCAAAAAATATGACTTCACCTATCCCGATGATAAAATGAGACAACTAGCCATTAAAATTAAAAATATTGTGGAAGATAAATCCAAATATCCAGACTGGAACCAACGCCTAGACATAAAAGCAGAACTAAAAGCAGATATTATAGTACTACTTGCAAGCTACGGCTACCCACCCATAGCCCATGATGAGGTATATATGGGCGTACTCGAACAGGCCCAAAATTATAAGAAAAATTTGTAGGATAATTAAAACTAAGCATTGGCAAGCAAACGCAAGGCCTGCATGCTTTGTTCAACTGATTGTTGGTCATTGATTTCTTGACATAGAAAGGTGTTAATATGCGGCATTTTGACAATGGCGGCATCAATTTCTGGGTTAGCACCTTGGGCATAAGCTCCAATATTAATCATATCCTCCACCTTGCGGTAAGTGCTCATTAACCGTGTAACGCTTTGACCTGCTTGAATATCCTCTTTATTGCAAATATCGCTACGCAAACGGCTAATGGATTTCAAAACATCAATGGCAGGAAAATGCCCTTGGTCTGCAAGGTCACGAGTAAGCACAATATGCCCATCTAAAATTGAACGTACAGCGTCAGCAATGGGCTCATTAAAATCATCACCATCCACAAGCACTGTATAAATACCTGTAATCGTTCCTTCATCAGATCTGCCAGCTCGTTCAAGTAGCTTGGGTAATTGTGCAAAAACTGTAGGCGTATAACCCTTAGTTGTTGGCGGCTCCCCAATGGCAAGACCAACCTCACGAGCTGCCATGGCAAAACGGGTTACAGAGTCCATCATAAGCAAGACATCCTTACCCTTATCCCTAAAAAATTCAGCAACTGCTGTGGCTGCATAGGCCGCACGCATACGCACAAGCGGAGATTGATCAGAAGTTGCAATAATGAGCACAGAACGCGCCATACCCTCAGGGCCAAGATCACGCTCCATGAATTCCAAAACTTCTCGTCCGCGTTCGCCAATTAATCCAATAACGTTGACATCGGCCTTGGTATAGCGTGCCATCATGCCCATAAGCGTTGATTTACCAACGCCAGACCCAGCCATAATCCCAACCCTCTGCCCCTTGCCAAGCGTTAGCAAGGTATTTATGGAGCGCACACCAACATCTAAGATATCAGTAATACGTGGGCGTTTAAGCGGGCTTGGTGGGTCAGCATAAATAGGAGCAAGACTTTGCCCCCAAACCATATTAGCATCTTGAACCCATTCAGGCACAAAATCCTTTTGCTCTGCAAGTTTTTTGGCAAAACTTTCTTTGTTTTCTTCATTAAATTGGGTAGGTGTAAAAAATATATCCGTACTAACATTTGGCCCGCCATCAAGCGGTAAGCCAAAAGCATCAAGAGTACGTCCTAAAATATGCGCTCCCACTGGAAAATATGGCGGCAAACTACTATTGCGAATAAGGCTACCAGGACGAATACCACGCATATCCCCATAGGGCATGAATAATAAATTACCATCCCTAAAACCCACAACTTCAGCAGCAACGCCTTGTTCTTCGCCTTCAGGTATCATATGACACACAGCACCAAGAGGTGCACGCAAACCACTACCCTCTGCCACAAGACCCACAACCTTATTAACCTTACCAAAAATATGTAAGGGACTGGCAGTTTCTAAAAGCTGCTTGCAAGCTGAGGGGTCAAGTTTCATATGCCTTACTTAACCTCATCTGGCAAAGGCAAAAGCTCTTCTTCAAGCTCCAGCCTGCTCAAAGCCCTTGCATTATTTTGTTCGTTATTTTGTGCACTCTTTTGTGCATTTTCAAAATTAAGTTCTGTGTCTTGTTCGGTATCTGGCACTGCGTCTTGTTCGGTATCTTGTTCAGCCTGAGTTATCACAAGGTTACTAGGTTCATTATCCTCTGCAAGTTTTTCATCATCTAGCATGTCCTCGGCCGGCAAAAGGTCTTGCACAATGGCATTGGCATCGCTTAATTCATCTTGTATTGGTGCAGCGTTATTGTCCACCATAGGCTCAGCATTAGGCATACTAACTTCAGGCGAACTAAATTCAGCAGCTTGAGTTGGTGGAGTTTGAGAAATTTGCTCAACATGTTCAGCCTGCTCTGTTGGCCCAAGCTGTTCTACAGGCTCAACTTGTTCCATACCAGCACCTTGCTCTGTATTCTCCATATCCAATGCATCACCAGCAAGAGGTGCGGACGGTTCAATAACATTAGCTTCAGGTGCAGATGGAGCACTTGGCACAACGCGCTCAATATTTTCTTTTTCAAGGCGGGCAATTTCTTCAACAAATTTAAGCGAATCTGGCTCAAGTTTTGATTCAGGCAAAGCAAGATGTTCTAAAATGTTCCCTACCATTTCCCTAAATAATTCCAGACGGCTATCCACAGTACCACTGGCACTTTCTGCCACAAGCCCACCAAGCTCAAGGCTAGGATCAGCACTTATGGCCCAATTCCCAAGGTCAGGCAACTTTTCCTTGGCTGCCGCAAATATATCACTCATAACCGCTTCATCATCAGGATGCACACGCAAACTCACATGACGCCTATCATCCAAATTGCGCACAGCCTCAATAACAAGCTGTTCCAAAATTTTATTATACCGCTCGTCCAGCGCAAGACCAGTGCCCTTTTCCACACATACTTTTAAAAGTCCCACAAGCTCATTGCGCCACTGAGCAAATATATTTAAGCATTGCCCCTCAATGGCAGTGAGCACACCCCCAACAGATGCACCCATGGTTTGACGAAACTTCTCAAGCTCATCTTGTGCCTGCTCAAGCCCCGCCTGAAAACCATCTTCCTGCGCCGTACTTTGCATATGCAAAGCTTTATCAAGCTCAGCCTGCGCATTATGACGAATTTCGGTAGCTTCATTACGAATAGACTCAGCATTGGCCTTAATGGCTGTGGCCTCTTCACGAATACTAGCAGCCTCAGCCTCAGCTTCCTCCAAAACCTTCTGCCGCTCAGTATAAGCTTCACCAAGTATCTCACGCGCCCGCTCAATGGCTTTCGCACGCACTTTCTCTAAATAATCTCGCTTGGTGCGCTGATTCCACTGCTCTTGACGCGAGGCAGCCTGCATGGCATCAAGCTGACCCAAGGTTGACTCACGCTTGGAATCAATAAATATGGTTCCCCATTTGCTGTCATCATCGTCAGAAGCCATAAATTACACCTGTAAATTAAATTTTTAGGACTTACTGGGGGACACCTTTTGTGGACAAAGGGTGTCCCCCCAGACCCGCTTTGCTTTCTATTTACGTAAAGCTCGTGCCTCGCCTACGTAAACGGCTTGCGCCGCCCGTTGGGTAGGCCTTCCAAAAAACTTTATCGCCTAAAATATCACTTCGTAATATTTTAGGTAGTATTTATATTTAAGGATGTAGCACTTGCTAATATTCTGCATATTTTTAAGCATTAAGGATAAATTATAAAACACTCTTGAGAAGTTTGTTCAAAAGGTGTTAGATGCAAGGAAGAGGACATTTTTGTGAGGGGAGTGGGGTCTTCCCCCCATGACCCGAACAAAAATTTTCTCTGACGCAGCAGATGACACCTTTTCAACAAACTTTCT
>CAYJNE010000110.1:0-5491 GCA_964371345.1 uncultured Desulfovibrionaceae bacterium
TACGCTCCATAAAAAACTCTGCTGGCACTGTATCCCTTCCTATGCTTTGGGCAGAGGCTAACCGCCTTGAAAAACGCCTATTGGAGAATAAAGAAATACGCTACGAAAAGCTTTTATCCATTTATGAACAAACCTTTGAATATATGAAAGAGCATTTTGGTTAGTAGCTAATAAAACTGGTGGAAAGTTAAAAAATTATTTTATTAATGACAGCTTTTAAAGCACCACGCGTGGCTTTTTAGCCATGCTTTGGTATAAAACATGGATTGCCGCGTCCTCGCTACTCTCGTCCTCGCAATGACTCCCGATACAGCGGAGGTCATTGCGAAGAAAAACGCTTCGAGAGTTACATTGCAATGCGAAACTACTAGCGTTTTTCTGCGGCAATCCATTCTTAAGAATTTGATTAAAAGGAAATATCACCCTTCCAAATTAGAATGCCAAGTGTTACCCCACGGTCTTTGGGGTGCTGTTCCCACTTGAGTATGTTAAAAAAATCACATTTCGCTATATAAGTTAAACAGTTATTTTTATTTAATATGTATACAATATGCAATTATATGTAGAAATGATGAAGAAAATCATTGTTATTTTTTGAGATTTGTGTATCATGTTTACTGTGTTTTATATAGTAGCCTTAGTTTTATGAATCTTTTACGCAGCGAGGAGAAGCTTAAGTTATGGATGCCTTTGCAAAAATGTTTGTAGATTTTTTAAACCCAATCAATAGTTTTGTATGGGGCCCTGTTATGCTTGTACTTTTACTTGGTACAGGCTTATTTTTGACACTTGGGCTTCGTTTTTTAACCTTTAGGCGTATTCCACAAGGTTTCAAAAAACTTTGGGACGGCAGAAAAACCCAAGACGGCGTTGACGGTGAGCTGTCTCCATTCCACGCACTTATGACCGCTCTTGCCGCTACCGTTGGTACTGGTAACATCGTGGGCGTTGCTACAGCTATTTTTGCTGGTGGCCCTGGTGCATTGTTTTGGATGTGGTGTACCGCTATGCTTGGCATGGCCACAAAATTTGCTGAGGCATTGCTTGCTGTTCGTTATCGTGAGGTAACTCCAGAAGGTAACGTTGTTGGCGGCCCCATGTACTACATTAAAAACGGCCTTGGCCCCAAATGGGCTTGGCTTGGTACACTCTTTGCGGTTTTTGGTGCTATTGCTGGTTTTGGTATTGGTAACCTTACCCAAACCAACTCCATTGCCGATGCTGTGCAAGCAAACTTTGGTATTGAGCCAATGGTTACAGCCGTAGTGCTAGTATTTCTTGTGGGCATCGTGTTAGTTGGTGGTGTGCGCCGTATTGGTGCTGTTGCAGGTAAGGTTGTGCCATTTATGGCGATTTTCTATGTAATTGCATCCATGCTTGTTATTATCATCAAGATTGACCTTATTCCTCAAATTTTTGCCACAATTATTGAAGAAGCATTCACCCCGTCAGCCGCCTTTGGTGCATCCATTTGGATGACCATTCGCTTTGGTGTGGCCCGTGGTGTATTCTCTAACGAAGCTGGTCTTGGTTCTGCTCCTATTGCTCACGCTACTGCTACTGTAAAAGACCCTGTAAACCAAGCTTTAATTGGTATGCTAGGCACATTTATTGACACTATTATTATCTGCTCCATGACTGGTTTTGCAATTTTGGCATCTGGTGCGCTTGATCCTACCAGTGGTGTTAAGGGTGCTGCTCTTACAACCATGGCCTTCAATAACGTGCTTGACGGCTTCTTGCCAGCAGGTTTTGGTGGCGTATTGGTAACCGTTGCTCTTTGCCTCTTTGCTTATACCACCGTACTTGGTTGGTGCGTATACAGTGAGCGTTGCATGATTTACCTATTTGGTGATAGAGCGTTAAAGCCATTCCGTTTATTATTTACCTTGGTTGTGCCACTAGGTGCCATTGCCAAGCTTGAAGTTGTGTGGCTTTTGTCTGACACATTAAATGCTTGTATGGCTATTCCTAACTTGATTGGCCTAATACTCTTAAGTCCTGTTATCTTTGCCATGACCAAGGAGTATTTGGAGCGTGAAAAGAATAATCAATAGTTAGATAGTATAAACTGAATTATAAAAGGAGTGTGGTGTTTGCCGCACTCCTTTTTTTTGTTGGGTTTGTTTTGATTTTGGGGTGTCTTTTTTATTTTGTCGTTTATTTAGGTATGGCTTTTATTATTTAATTGGGCCTGCTCCGCAGGGGGTAAAGGAGGTGGGTGGCTTGCCGCCCCCCGCCCCCCTTTACAATCCCGCTCCCCCCGCTTGGGCATTCGGCTATGGCTGGGCTCCCTTCGTAGCTGTCTTCGCCTTGCTCAGACGATCTACTACGGGGCATGACAATCCAAGGTATTGTCATGCCAGCATAGCACGAATGAACATACCGTTGGATAATGCTCACGATAAATATTAATTGTATAGGGAGTGGTGTGTATAGATATACAGTTTTTATAATGTAAATATTGTCATGAGAGAGTTTTATTACGATTTAAATATAAAAAACCCTTAATTATCTCCAGAGGAGATAATTAAGGGCATTAACGCGTTTTGAGGGGGGTGTGGGGGAACTTTTTGGCGTTAGCAAAAGTTCCCCCACAGTTCTCAAAAACTGTGATTTAATTATGTTAGAAACCAAATCCGTCGCTGTCATCGCCAGAGGCGTTGAATCCGAAGTCACCAGTGATACCGCGTGGGGTATCGTCTGGTAGTTCTTCAGCGGCGGCTTCTGCACCTTCTGCGGCTGCGGCACCAGCAACAGCGCCGCCCACAACTAGGCCTTTCATATTATCTTTAATGGCGCCTTTGATCATGGTCATAAGTTCTTGTTGATCAACGGCCATTTTACCTTGATATGGTGCAAGTTCTTTGCGAAGTGCGCCCATATCTGTGGTCATGGTTTTAACCTTTGCTTCAAGGTCGTTGCATTTCTTTTCAAGGTCTTGGGCTCTTGCTTCTTGGGGCTCAAGTTCTGCCACCTTAGCGTGTAGGGCGGCAAGCTCTGCCTTTTGGGCACTAACGGTGCCGTCAAGGTCAGCAAGAACATCAAGAGTTTTAGCTGCAAGGGCTTTAAGAGCGTCATTCATGGGAGGTACGGACACATTGTCACCAAGGGAGCTTTTGTTGCTGGCAACAAAGCTATCCCAAGGGGTTTGGCCATCCCATTTTAGTTCTACAAATGCAGGGTAGAGGCTAGCAAGCCAACCTGCGGCAAGCGGGCCTACGGCACGGGAGCAGCAATCACAATTTAGTGAGCGTCCTGTAAGGTAACCAGCCAGTTCTTTTACATCTACGTCTTCCTTGCCAAGTACTAGGGCTAGGACATTTTCCATTGGGAAGACTTTACGAGCTACATCAGACATAACGGCCTCCTCCTTGTGGGAGATCGAATTATTTATAAATCAGGTAGTTGTCCGATGACTAACTACGCCCCACCATACGCACATAGGTAAGTGCGGCTGTTCTGTACACAAAGTGCCCAAGCTTTGACCAAGGCAAGTATGCAAAGAGCATCCAAACGGTAACTAAGTGCAGGTAGTACACACAAAACGCTGGTTCTAACGCATCTAATAGGCGGAACATTTGGCTGAGTATGCCTGTTATGGCTACAGTCCAGATGAGGCCTAAAAGGTACCAGTCATAGAAGCTTGAGCCCTGATATTTTGGGTTTAGCTTCATGCGGCGCATGGTTAGTAGGCCAAGGCCGATTACCATGGCAAGTGCACCAATGTTTGCTAGTATTTTTACTGGGTTACCTTGGTCTAGCGGAGTTGGCATTTTCAAAGCAGGAAATACCATTCCACCCCAAGATGCACCAGCTACAATTGCTGTTACAAGTGCCAGAGCTACAAAGGCGAACACTAGGATTAAGTGGCCAGTTTTGCGACCTGACTTAGCACCAGCTTCTTCTGCTGTGTCTGTGGCAACTTGGCAATCGCTAAACTTTTTATGGGTAATAATTTCTTCAACTATTACGTCATAAAGGTGGCAAAACCAAGGTTTTGTTTTTCCAAGCATGAGTACTGTGCCTTCGGGCTTGAAGTTATCTATGAGGCGCATAACGCCTTTAAAGAGAACAAATGCAGCACCGAAGAAAGTCACCATGAATATGGGGTCAATTACATACAGGATGTGGAACATCTCACTAAAGACGATGCGCCCATCAGCTGCACGTACAAACCACTCTCCACCATGTACGCCTGCACGAATCCACCAGATAACTAGCCAGAATAGTGCAGGAATACCAAAGAGGAATGGTAATCCACTTGCAGAACTCATCCACTTACCGATTATGGAGGGCTGAGTTAGGTTACGATAGACCATATTGCGTGCGGCAGACATGAGGTCAGCAGGGCGAGCCCCACGAGGGCACAGGTCGGCGCAGTTACCGCAATTATGGCAAAGCCATAGGTCTATGTCTTTTTCAAGTTTATCTTTAAGGCCCCATGAAGCCCACACCATTTCTTTGCGTGGGTAGGGGGCGTTATCTGGAGCTACGGGGCAGGCAACAGAGCAGGTGGCGCATTGGTAACACTTTTTCAGTGTTTCGCCGCCTGCAGCTTGTAGATCACGCACAAAGCCCGTATCTGGTTGTATTGTATGTTGTGCCATAACTCCTCCTACATGCCCTTAAATGGGTTGGGGCCCATAGTGATGATGCGACTAACAAAACCGTCAATGAGGTCTGGCACGCAGTCATATTCATCTATGGCTACTTCAAGCTGTTCTACACGTTCTGGCTCAACGCCGAGGCGGTTAAGAGTTTCAGCTATGTTTTCTTTACGGCGATTACAAATTTCAGAGCCTTTTACAAAGTGGCACTGATAGTCGTCACCATATTTACAACCAAGCAACATAACACCGTCAAAGCCCTTACTCATGGCATCAGACACCCAAATGGCGTTAACTGAGCCAAGGCAGCGCACGGGGATAACACGTGCATAGGGGCTCCAAGGCTTACGGCGCATGGCAGCCATATCAAGGGCAGGGTACGCGTCATTTTCGCAAGCGAGGATGAGTATGCGTGGGCCTTCAGCTTTGAAGTCTTTTGGTACGGTAACTTCACGAATCATGGATCCAATTTGGTCAATATTGTAATTGGCAAAGGATATGACACGCTCAGGGCAAGCACCAAAACAAGTACCACAACGGCGGCAACGTGCTGGATTTGGCTTAGGTGTACCTTTTTCATCATCGTCAAGAGCACCAAATGGGCATTCCTCTGTGCAACGCTTACACTGGGTGCAACGCACAAAGTTGAAAATGGGGTATGAAAGGTCACCAGAACGAGGATGCACAGCAACGCCATGGGATGCAGCTTCAATACACTGCATGGCTTTTAGGGCCGCACCGTATGCATCTTCTTCGCAGGCATCCATGGTCATGGGCTGACGCACACAACCAGCGGCATAAACGCCAGTACGCCGTGTTTCATATGGGAAGCAGATGTAGTTTGAGTCGGTAAATCCGTCAAATAGGTCAAGGTCTGGGAA
>CAYJNE010000111.1:0-2826 GCA_964371345.1 uncultured Desulfovibrionaceae bacterium
ATTTATCTTGGAAGTGAATTCCATTTGCCCACGTTATCGCTTTGTAATTCCTCTGGACAGACTGCTTGCTACTCCGTAGGTTTTAAAAGATGCTCTTATCTTAATTCCTACACTAAATAGCTCTGAATGAATTCGACTGGTAGGACGCACGAAGACAACACCTCATCTCTAGCAACATACCTTGCTCAACGTCACTCAGAGCCTTGTAGCCGTTAGCGAGGTACGAGCTTTACGGATACAAGCGTGGAGTCTCTACTTTTATCAGATACCCATGCGACAAGTGTCGCCAAGGGTGAGTCTATCTCATCTGCGGAGCAGACCCAATAAAGTATAAAAATATAATTTTCATACTCAACGATAAAAGAAAACAAAAAAAGCCCACCCCGTGCAGGGGCAGGCTTTATCATTATCACCAATTAAATTATCAGTGAAAATCAATTTCAAATTGACTTTCAGTCTTCCATTTACATCTTCTTAAGCTCCGCATACCAAGCCCCAGCCTGCTCCATAAGCTTATTAGTCCTTGCGGCTAAAGCATGAGGATCCTTCACATATCCGTCCAAGAGCAAGCTTGTATCATAAAGCCCTTCGACCATTTCTTTAAACAAAGCATCGTTAGAATCAGCCTTATGAATACGCAAAAGCGTTCTTAGCATAGGGTGATCACGATTAACCTCAAAAACTTTTTGGGGTACACTTTCATCCTTATTCATAATGCGCATTAGCTTTTCCATGGACGATGTCATTCCGCCGTCTGGTGCAACCAAGCAAGCGGGGCTATCTGCCAAGCGATGTGACACCCGCACTTCTTTAACCTTATCCCCAAGTATGGTTTGCATATCTTTAAGGAGTGCGTCAAAGTTTTGCACATCATCGCCCTCTAGTGGTGCGGCCTTGGTGCTTGCATCATCAACGCTTTCAAAATCTTTTAGGCTTTCATCATCAGCATGTTCAACGGCCTTAAAATTCCATTCTTTATATTGACCAAGCCCGTCCATGACAAATTCGTCAATGGGTTCAGTTAGATAAAACACCTCAAGGCCTTTTTTGCGAAATACCTCTAAATGCGGGTTTAGGCGCACAGCCTCACGGCTAGCCCCTGAAACATACCAAAAAGTTTTTTGCGTGGGCTTAGCTCTACCCATGTAATCATCAAGGGAGGTTAGACCCTCGGTATCATCATTAAATGAAGAATTAAAACGCAACAATGTCGCAATTTTTTCTCTATTTACATAGTCATGGTAACCAAGTTTGAATATCTTACCGTGGGTGTGCCAAAATTTAGCATAAGCTTCTTTATCTGCTGATAATTTCTCTAAATGGCTTAGGCTTTGCTTTACAATAGTTTGCTGGATTTTCCTAAGCACAACATTTTCTTGCAATGTTTCACGAGAAATATTTAACGGTAAATCCTCAGTATCCACAACACCCTTAAAAAATCCTAAGTATTCTGGCAAAAGCTCTTTATTTTCACGCATGATGAGCACACGCCTAGCATAAAGATCAAGACCCCACTTCTCACGCCCTGCCCCAAAAAAATCATGCGCAGCAGTAGGGATGAACAATAAAGCATTAAATTGTACTGGAGCATCCACAGAAAAATGCAAAGTGTCTAGCGGCTCTGCCCCGTCATAAGTTAAAAACTTATAAAAATCAGAATATTGCTCCTTGGTAATGGAGAATTTTGGTTCACGCCACAGGGCGGGTGTTGTGTTTATGTGCTCACCGTCCACGGTGATATTAAAGGGAATAAAGGCCGAATGTTTGCGAATAATGGATTCAAGGCGAAACTTTTCTAAAAATTCAGCCGCGTCTTCTTTAATATGGGCCACAATGCGTGTGCCCCTTTCTGGTGCTTCATCAGTAGTAGTTACGGTAAAAGTGCCACTGCCGTCACTGCTCCACACATGGGCCGCGCCGTCACCAAAAGCTTGTCGAGATGTGACTTCAACCTTATCCGCCACCATAAATACAGAATAAAAACCCACCCCAAAACGACCAATAATATTAGCCGCATCAGAATTTTCCGCACCGTCCTTAGCAGCATTTTTATTCAAATCTGCGAGAAACTCCTCAGAGCCAGACTTAGCAATAGTGCCAAGGTTAGCCATAAGTTCAGCTTCGGTCATGCCGATGCCAGTATCATTAATAGTTAGGATTTTGGCGTCCTTATCTATGCTAATGCTGATTTCAAGGGCCGCATCGGGCATGAGCGGTGTTTGCCCTTTATTTTGCTGAAAGCGCAATTTATCAAGAGCGTCTGAGGCGTTGGAAATAAGCTCACGTAAAAATATTTCACGATTGGTATAAAGAGAGTGCGTAATAATATCTAGGACTTTACGCACTTCTGCTTTGAATTTATGTTTTTTTGTTCCGTCACTCATAATTCCTCCAAAAAACTTTATTGCTTATAAATAAAATGCATTGAGCCATCGTCAAGGGCAAAATTAATTTTATTCAATATAAAAACGGGAATTTTTTTCTTGGCACATGACTTGCATCAAACAAAGCAAATAATGACAAAATTAGACACAAATTTGACAAATAAAATTTTAACAAATTAAAATAACAATTTAATGCCCGTCAGGAGTTTAACATGGACATTTCAACTAACAACAGCGTAAACAGCTCAGTTTCTTTATGGGATCAACTTGCAAGCCAAAATCTTAATCCACAACCGCAAGAAGCATCCACTTCACAAGAAGATAGTGTGCGCATTAGCAACTTTTCTCAAGCCACTGTTATATTAAAAGATGAAGAAGTTGACGCCGTGTTGCAAGAAACTGTTAGCAGCATTAAGAGCGATCCTCACTCAGCCATGTTTGT
>CAYJNE010000111.1:2926-5413 GCA_964371345.1 uncultured Desulfovibrionaceae bacterium
ACTTGCTTGGCTGTGCGCACGTCCCATTTGCGTAAATATGGAAAGCAAGCCCGCATTCCCATTTGCACAGGCCATGAGGCAGAAGCTAAATATTGCGAATACATATCCCACAAATAGCGCATGGGGGTGTGGCAATAGCAAACATGCGTACAATCGCTATTTACTATAACGCCCTTGGCTGGCCCCGATTCACAAGAAATAACAAGGTCATAATCACTAAGGTCTAGCCGCTCCAAAGCCAGCGGCATGAGTGGCAAATATTTTTGATATTGCTTTGTGGCAAATGGTAGTTTTTGAATAAATGTAGTATATATATTGCGCTGTTGTAAAAATGGCGACAAAGAATTTTTATCAAGCACATGGGTAAAAATATCTGCATTTGGGTACATGCGGCAAAGGACTTCTAAAACCTTTTCACCGCCACGCATACCCACAAGCCAAAAATGTATTAGGGCAACTTTTCGGGGGGGTGCAATTGTTTTGAAATGGGAAATTCTTGGTAGATTATTTTTATGGGACACGGGCGGAAAATGCTCAGGCATAATCAATCCCAACGCACACAATGAGGCATGGCACTTTTTTCTATCACTTGCACAATATCGTCAGAGCTCACACAAGCAACACCCACATGCTCAAGCACAAGCCCTGCGGCATAGGTTGCAAGCACACAACAAGTCACCATATCAAGCCCTGCGGCTCGCCCCAAGGCAAGGGTAGAAATGACAGTATCACCAGCACCAGTAACATCAAAAACAGCCTTGGCAGAAGGTGCAATGTTCCACACAGCACCGTCTTCGGTAAACAGTGCCATACCCTCAGCCCCAAGGGTAATTAAAAGCTCCTTGCACATATAGGCGTCCATAATACGCCGCCCAGCAAGCATAATTTCCTCACGGTTTTTTAGTGGCATATGCGACATTTGCGCCGCTTCTTTCCTATTGGGGGTCATGAGCGAACTACCAGCGTAACACACGGCATTGCTTGGCTTTGGGTCTACCAATATTTCGAATGGGCTTTGCAAGGACTTGGTTATATTTTGGATATATTCTCTAATATTTAGGTTAACCAAACCCTTAGCATAGTCAGAAAGTATCAAAACATTATGCTCAGGCATAAGTTTTTCTAGGCTATCACATATATGTGCGGATTCATTAGAGCTTAGGCCAAGGCAGTCTTCCTTATCAAAGCGTAGCATTTGTTGGCCTTGGGCCATAATACGAGTTTTAACAATGGTGCGCCTAGTTTCGCTTTTTAGCACATGGCTTATAATGGCAGATTCTTGCAAAAGCTCTACAAGCTTTTGCCCGTCACCACCTGCACCGCAAACCCCAATCAGCGTAGGCTCACCGCCAATACTGCGAATATTGCGAGCCACGTTAGCCGCACCGCCAAGCATATGCTTTTGCGTTGCAATATTAACCACTGGCACAGGGGCTTCAGGTGAGATGCGCTCTGCATCGCCCTGCAAGTATACATCAAGCATAACATCCCCCAAGATAAGTACTTTTTTATCTTTTAGACCAAGTACACTCTCACACAAATGAGCTTTATCTGGGGGATTATGCATATAATTTCCTTATTTATCGCTTAAAGCCGCCGTAATAACGCCTTCGGCCGCCAATTGGCCATCCACAAAAGCTTGTACTTCAACCTTGCAAAGCTTCATACGCCAGCGGGGGTTTTGGCATACAAAGTCAAGCCTATCACCAGGCCTTACTTGTTTGCGAAATTTCACTTTTTCAATGCCTGCAAAGAGGAGTAATTTATCATCGGGGAAACCAAGGCCAGCAAGACCAAGGATACAAGCAGCTTGAGCTAAAGCTTCTAAAATCAAAACGCCAGGCATAATGGGTAAACCTGGGAAGTGCCCTTGAAAGAAAGGTTCATTAACGGTCACATTTTTATAAGCCTTAATGTGTGAATCGGGCACGCATTCTAAAACTCTATCAACTAACAAAAAAGGATAACGATGCGGCAATATGGAACATATTTTATCTATGTCCATGCTGGACGCTAAATCTTGAGTCATAATATCTCCTAAACTAATAATACAAAATATATAAACCTAAAGAAACCCCGAACTCCCAAGAAGGGAGCCGGGGACACAAAACAAATTTTAGTTAATTGAAACTATTTTTTCTTATAATCGCCAGACTTCCAAAGCTTGTTAACTTCGCTCATTACGTCCTTTGTCAAATCCATGCTTTGCTGGGCATAAAGTACGCCACCTGCGGTAACGTCCACCACAAAATCAAAGCCTTTGCGTTTGGCAACTTCATAAGAAGCACGGAAAACAAGTGTCACCATATCTTGGCGAATTTTAATTTCATCTTGTTCTACCTTGCGGGCAAATGTGCGGGTTTTTTCGTCAAATTCACGGCGTAGGCGAATAAATTCCACCTGCTTTTCTTCGCTATTATTTTTCTTTAATGCCTCGGCCTTCTTTTGAAGGTCTTGACCTTGCTTTTCAATTTGCTTTTTTTCGCT
>CAYJNE010000112.1:0-5368 GCA_964371345.1 uncultured Desulfovibrionaceae bacterium
AGGCCCACATTGCCTTCTTGAATTAAATCAAGCACATTTTGCATCCAGCGGCGTTGGAAATCCATGGCAATTTTAACCACGAGGCGTAAGTGAGAAGATACAAGCCTAAAGGCTGCGTCTGTGTCATTATGATCTCTAACCCTTTTGGCAAGCATTTGTTCTTCTTCTGGCTTAAGCATGGGAAAGCGGCTAACTTCTTTTAAGTAAAGGTGCAGACTATCCTTGCTAAGCGTGGTGCTAGGCAGGTTACTAGGGGCTATGGCTGGTGCTGTGCTTTGCGTGTCGTCAGAGTCGGTTATGTCAATGATGTCATCGTCAAGATCTAGCTCAAGGTCGTCACTGTCAAGGTCAAGATTGTCGTTGTCGTCTGTTAACTCAAAATCATTAATATTATCAGTGCTATCAGTGTCTTTTGATTCGTCCAAAACTTCCACGTCCACTTTCTGTTTTTTGGTCGAGGAAGGGGGAATATTTGAAGTTTCTTTTTTAGATTTTTTCATATATATTCTCGGTAGGCCGAAACATATTTTTATGTATGGAATTATTTTTTATTGGCCTATTAGTTTTATGCTATCATAAAGTATATCTTTTGCACAGTGGCAAATTGTACTATATTTTAGTTGTTGTTATTATTGATTATATTATTTTTGGGAGTGAGAATGTTCAACTTGCTTGCAGGGTCTAATAAGTTACTGTTCTTAGACGGTGCCATGGGTACTATGCTTCAGGCTGGTGGTCTTCCTGCTGGGGTTAGCCCTGAGGTTTTTTGCATGGAGCGGCCTGATATACTTGAAGGTATACACAGTGCTTACGTTAGAGCTGGCTCAGATATTTTGACCACTTGTACCTTTGGCGGAAATAAATATAAACTTCCGCAATCATTAAATGTTATTGATTTTAATGCTAAAATGGCCCAAGTGGCCCGTGCCGCCACCAAGGGGGCCGAGCGTAAAATACTTATAGCTGGAAATCTTGGCCCCACGGGGCATTTTGTACGCCCATTAGGTGACATTGAGCCGCTTGATTTAATAGACGCATACGCCGAGCAAGTGCGTGGTTTACTTAAGGGTGGTGTGGATTTAATTTTTATTGAAACTCAATTTGATTTAGCCGAAGCCAGAGCCGCAGTTGTGGCTGTGCGCCGTGAATGCACCTTGCCCATTATGGTTTCCATGACCTTTGAACAAGGGGTAAGCCTTACGGGTTCAACACCAGAAATATTTGTGGAAACCATGCAAAATTTAGGTGTTGCGGCCCTTGGTACTAATTGTAGTGCTGGCCCAGAACAAATGGTTGATGTTATTGATGAAATTCTTAAATACTCCAAAGTTCCAGTTTTGGTTGAGCCCAATGCAGGCTTGCCAGAATTGGTGGATGGGCAAACGGTATTTCGCCTTGACCCTGAGAGTTTTGCCCAAAAAACCGCTGTTTTTGCAAAGGCTGGCGTAAGCATTCTTGGTGGTTGTTGTGGTACAAGCCCTGAGCACATTGCCGCATTAAAGCAAGCCGTAACTGGCCTTGAAATACAAAGGCAGGACTTTGGTGCTGGCACCAGAGGTATTGCCCTTACCACCCGCTCAAACATTGTGCGCATTGGTGAGGATTTTCCCCTAGCCATAATTGGTGAGCGCATTAACCCCACAGGTAAAAAGCAACTTACCGCCGAGCTTCAAGCTGGCGAGTTTGGGCTTGCCATGCGTTATGCCGATGAGCAAATTACTGCTGGAGCACCCTTGCTTGATGTGAATGTGGGTGCGCCCTTGGTGGATGAGGCAGTACTTTTACCTGAGCTTATTAAAAATTTAACGGGTAGATGCGATGTTCCGCTATCGCTTGATTCGTCTAATATTGCGGCCATAAGTGCGGCCTTGCCTTATTGCCCAGGCTCGGCCTTGGTTAACTCCATAAGTGGTGAAGCAGGGCGTATGGAAGCCCTTGGCCCGCTGTGCAGAGACTTTGGCGCACCGTTTATTCTACTGCCATTGCAAGGGCGCAATTTGCCCGTGCGCGCCGCAGAGCGTATAGCTATTTTAGAAAATTTGCTTGAGCAAGTAGATAGTCTTGGCATACCACGCCGTTTGGTTATGGTGGATGTTTTGGCCCTTGCTGTGTCTTCCAAAGCTGAGGCTGGCAGGCAATGCCTTGAAACCATACGCTGGTGCGCAAAAGAGGGCTTGCCCACTACCATTGGTCTTTCCAATGTATCCTTTGGATTGCCAGCCCGTGAGCTTTTGAATGCGACCTACCTTTCGCTTTGTGTGGGAGCGGGGCTTTCTTCATGCATTGGTAATCCTTCCAATGAGCGTTTGACCGAGGTACGAGACGCCTCAGCCGTGCTTTTGAATAAGGATAAAGACGCCCAAGAATTTATTGAAAATTATGCCCAGTGGACTGGCGGTGCAAGTGAAGGGGGCGTGCAAAAAAAGGCCGCAAAGCAATCCTTATCAGCTTCGCTTTATGATGCCGTACTTTTTGGGGATAAAGAAAATATAATTGCCTTTGTGGATGCCGAGCTTGCCAAGGGTGCAAACCCTATGGATTTGGTGCAAGAAAAACTTATTCCTGCCATTACCGAAGTGGGTGCAAAGTATGAAAAGCGTGAATATTTTTTACCACAACTCATACGCTCAGCTGAGACCATGCAAAAGGCCTTTGCGCATGTAAAGCCACTACTTGAGGAGCTAAGAGGCAAGGAAGAACGTCCAGTTATTGTTCTGGCTACAGTTGAGGGTGATATTCACGATATTGGTAAAAATATCGTAGCACTTTTGCTTGGTAATCATGGTTTTGAGGTTATTGACGCTGGAAAGGATGTTAAGGCGCAGGATATAGTTAATGTTGCTAAGGAGCATAAGGCTAGTATTATTGGTCTATCTGCCCTTATGACTACCACTATGGTGCGTATGGAAGATACGGTTAAAATTGTTAAGGAAGAAAAGTTACCGTTTAAGATAATGATTGGCGGTGCAGTGGTAACGCAAGCCTTTGCGGACTCCATTGCCGCAGACGGTTATTCTGCCGATGCGGTGGGGGCGGTGCGCCTTGCTAAAACTCTTTTATAGGAATATATTATGAAACGCCTATTGACATTTGGGTTGTGTTTTGGACTTTGTTTAACGCTTTTTTTACAAGGTGAGGCCCTAAGTGCCGCAAGTAAAAATAGTATTAAGTCTGTGGATATGCAGGGCTTCAATGAATTGTTAGCCTCGCATAAGGGTAAGATTGTGCTGGTTAATTTTTTTGCTACTTGGTGTCCACCATGTAGGGAGGAAATTCCAGGCCTTGTGTCCATTGCCGAAAAAATGTCTGATCAAGTGGTGGTCATTGGGCTATCAGGCGATGAAGACCCCAAAAAGCTACCTGGCTTTTTGAAGGATATGAAGATAAATTACCCCGTTTTGCTGGCTGGAATGGATGTATTACGCTTTTTTAAGGTGCATACTATTCCGCATAATTTAGTTTATAATCAAGACGGAAAAATAGTGGCCAATGCATCTGGTTTTGTGACCGAAGATGAATTAAAAGGCTTTATTACCATGCTTTTAGAGGAAAATGCCAATGCAAAACGTGACGATTCGTAGGGCTAACATAGCGGATGTAAAAGGCATCCATGCTTTACTTATGGCCTGTGCCAACCAAGGACTTTTATTGCCACGGGCTTTGAGCCACCTTTATAGGCATATTCGTGATTTTTATGTGGCCGAAAATCAAGAAGGGGAGATGCTTGCCTGCTGTGCTCTCTCGCCCATGTGGGATAATTTGGCAGAAATTTGCTCGCTGGTTGTGGCTGATGCACACCGCAAAAAGGGCCTTGGGCGTAAAATTGTGGAAACATGCCTTGCAGACTGTGCCGTGCTTGGTGTTAATACGGCCTTTGCCCTGACATATCAGGAAGAATTTTTCAAATGTCTTGGCTTTTCCATTGTGGATAAGGACGTCTTGCCGCAAAAAATTTGGGCCGACTGTGTGCACTGTCCAAAATACCCAGATTGTGACGAAACTGCTGTATTGTTAAAACTATAGGAAGAGTATGAACGTTCTTGAAGTTCGAGAAATTTTTTCTGCTGAAGAAATTGCCCACCAAGTAAAGATTTTGGGTAAGCAAATTGACTTACAATACCATGAAGAGCCTTTAGTTCTTGTGGGTGTGCTAAAGGGGGCTGTGGTTTTTTGTGCAGACCTTTTACGAGCACTTAATAGAAAGAGTGTGGAAATAGATTTTGTATGCCTTTCAAGCTATGGCAATGAGCAAATATCTTCACAAGATATTAATTTTTCTAAAGATGTTAGCACCGACCTTACAGGCAAACATGTGCTTATTGTTGAAGATATAGTAGACACTGGGCGTAGTATGCAATTTTTATCGCAAAGATTTTCAACAAGTGGTGCGGCCTCTGTGCGCACTGTTGTTTTGATTGATAAACATGAACGCCGTGAAGTGGACTTTACTCCAGATTTTGTGGGTTTTCGCATTGCTGGAGGCTTTATTGTTGGTTATGGCCTAGATTTTGCGGAACAATACCGCAGTTTACCTGGCTTATATGAACTTATTGTAGAGTAAATTTATGGAAGTAACATGCCCCAATTGCGATAGCAGATTTAATCTTGCCGAAGGTGTTGCAAAACCAGGTGCAAAATTGCGTTGCTCGGTTTGCCAAAACGTTTTTAGTATTGGTAGCATTCCTGCGCCTCAAGGTCCCCAAGATGATGATGAAGAAAAAGCAAAAGCATCTGGCCAAACAGAAGGAGGGGCAGAAGGAGCAACAGACGAAGCAGCAGAAAATGCAGCGGATGATAACCTCGATCTTGATGATGCAAAATCCGAAACCAAGGAGCCCATGAGCAAAAAGAAAAAAATAATAATGCTTGTTGTTATTTTACTTTTGCTTTGTGCTGGCGGTGGCGGAGGTTGGTGGTATTATTCGCAAAATATGTCTGCAAGTCAGGTCACGGACCCTGCCGCACTTGCTAAAAGTGTTGAGCTTATGACCATGCGCAATGTGCGCCAATACTATGTGCAAAATGAAAAAATTGGGGCAATATTTGTTATTGAAGGCTTGGTGGTAAATGAATTTCCTGTACCCAAGGATTTAATAGAAGTTGAGGCCGCCATTTATGGTAAGGACAAAGCTACCCTAATGACCAAGAAACAACTTGGCGGCACTGTGCTTTCGCTTTTCCAATTACAAGTGCTTGGTGAGGAAGAATTGGAGTCATTTTTAAGTAATCAGATTGAAATACTTACAAAAAATACCAATGTTCCGCCCAAGGGTGAAGTGCCGTTTATGGTGTTATTTTACAATCCACCGCCTGAGGTTGCAGAGTTTGGGGTGAAGATAGTTTCCGCCAAGGACATCGAACAAAAATA
>CAYJNE010000113.1:0-5327 GCA_964371345.1 uncultured Desulfovibrionaceae bacterium
CTTCTTCAACCATCATGCTAACAACATTTTTCATGTCTTGGCCTTCAGAAGCCCATTTTCCTGTTAGGGGGCACATTAAGCCAATTTTAATTTCTGCGGCAAAGGCTACGGTGCTACATAGTACAGTCATAGCCAACACACACAATAAAGCGGAAAACCTTTTCATTATTCCTCCAACAATCATTAAAGTTAAACAATTTTAGAACCAGAGGAAAGTATGCCACAAAATGGCATAAAATGAAAGCGTAAAAGAGGCAAAAAGCGGTAAATTTTTATTTTTTTGGGTGTAAGTAGCAATAGTACATGAATTTATGAGGTTTACTCATGGATGTGCTGAGTGCGAGTATTATTTTCTATAGCAGTCTTCAATGGGTGAGTTTTCGTCAAAGCGATTTGGCTTTTCAAGATCAGGATCCACAAGGCCTTGCCCTCTTGATATGTGTGGAGTAAAAGGCCTTTTTACCATGCGCGTATACTTTTCAATAGCTATTACTGAATCATAAAATGAAACGCTTGCAACTTCTTTATTGAGCATAATTAAATATTGTAGTTCATCATCCATTAGCTCACGGTCTTCCTTGGGTAAGTATTTAACATGCAAGCTGTCGATGATTTTTTTGAAGTACTCCACATGCGAATGTTCGGCTCTAAATCCGCCCCCGTAATAATCAAGGTATGACGTGTGCACATCTTCCACCACATATATTCCGCCCAATTTTAATTTTGGGAATAATAATTCAAAAGATTTAATGACATGGTGGGGAAAGTGCGAGCCATCATCTATAATAATATCAAATGTTATATCTGCAAAATGCTTTTGGATGAGGGTTGGGTCTGAGGCATCACCAAGAATAAATTGCACGCTTTCGCTAAATTGTAGCTGAGTGCATTTTTCATTTATATCAATACCAAATATTTTTGAGCCCGCAGGCAATATGCTTTGCCATATTTCTAAACTCCCACCATTATTTACGCCTATTTCAAGTACGTTTAGAGGCTCTTTTTGCATAAGCATGGATGCAAAAAGTTTATCATACAGTGGTAGATACTGACTCCACTTGCAAGAAATATATTTGGTATTGCGTTGAAAAGCTTGACTAAAAGTGGTTTTGTTAGCTGGACTTTGTGTATTGTGATATTTGGATAAATCAACTACACGCTTTTTTAGCCTGCCATTTTCTTTAATCATTTCGGAATGTAATTTTGTAAGGTCGGCTAATTGTGCTTGCAGTTTTTCATTTTGCTTCTGTAATTTATTTGCATGATCGCCCATTATAAAAATACCTCCTAATCAGAGTGTAATGCAAAATGCTAAAGCTAGGCGGCTAAAAATAATTTTA
The DNA here is from genome assembly GCA_964371345.1 of uncultured Desulfovibrionaceae bacterium. Taxonomy (GTDB): domain Bacteria; phylum Desulfobacterota; class Desulfovibrionia; order Desulfovibrionales; family Desulfovibrionaceae; genus CAYJAD01. The sequence goes on from CAYJNE010000113.1 coordinate 1,341, forward strand.
AGAGTTTAAGTGCCGATGGTATTTATTTTTTATAGCAACCTAGAACTGGAGAATTTTCGTCAAAGCGGGGGAAGTCTTCAAGTTCTTTGAGTACAAGGCCTTTGCCCCTTGTTACTACACCGTTAAATCTGCCTTGCATGGGGTAGGTATATTTTTCTACAATTATCACGGAGTCATAAAAAGAGAGGCTTGCAACGTCTCTATTAAGTATTTGTAAAAAGCGCAGTTCTGGTTTTACTTTATCAATATCATCTTGTTCCATGTATTTGAAATGCAGAGCATCTGCAATGCGCTTGAAGTATTCCATATGGGATTGGCCTGCTCTGAAACCGCCATTATATCTTTTGAAATATGAGGTATGTACGTCTTCTACCACGTATAATCCGCCATATTTTAGTTTTAAGAAGAGCATCTCAAAGGACTTTATAACATGGTGAGATAGGTGCGAGCCGTCATCAATAATAATATCAAATTGCGTGTCGGCAAAATGCTTTTGAATGAAATTTAGGTCAGTTGCATCACCATGTAAAAAATTGATTCCTGTACTGAACTCCATTTGAGTGCATTTTTCGTCTATATCAACGCCAAATATTTTTGAGCCTTCTGGTAAAAGTTTTTTCCAAATTTCTAAACTTCCACCATTATTTACGCCAATTTCAAGAATGGTGACGGGCTCAGTTCTTTCTGACAAATGGGCAAAAATTCTGTCATAAAGTGGTAGATAGTGTGACCATTTAAACGAAATATATTTGTTATTATCTTGAAAAGCCTTGCTAAAGGTAGGTTTAGTGGGGCTAACTTCTAGGTTAGACAGTATGGTTGGGTCTGCAATGTGATTTTTGAGTTTTGTATTTTCAGCGTTGAGCGTGGAATTTATCTTTCTAAGGTTATTTAGTTCTTCTTGCAATTGGATATTTTTTTCAAGTGTTGCTTGTTGGTTACGGCTTTGCACTGTAGCAAAGAGTACTTGGTAGTTGTTGGTTTTCATAGCACTGTGTCAAAATTATCTTTTTGGATGCTTTTTGCCAGATCTTGGTCCAGTGAGGCAGCCAGAACGTGCGGCAATTAGCTCGGCAATTATGGCTATGCCAACCTCAGCTGGACGTATGGCCCCAATGGGTAAACCAATGGGACAACAAATACAGGCAAGTTCTGCTGCGGGTGTGCCTTCTTTGCGTAGGGCGGCAAATAATTTTTCCTTTTTTATTTCATCGCCTTGCACACCTATGTAGCGGGCTTTGCTGTGTAGGGTATTATGTAATACATCAAGGTCTGAGTCCAAATGATGTGTGGCAATTACTAAATAATGGCGAGAAGTTATGTTGTATCTCTTTTCAATATCGGCAAAGCTTTTTAAAAGTAATACTTGCCTTGCAGTGGGAAAACGCTCAAAGGTGACAAATTCATCCCGCACATCCAAAACATCAACAATAAAACCAGCATAGCGTGCAAGGCGGGCTACCTCTTGGGCTGTGTCGCCAGCACCAATTAGCAGAATGATGTCTTTTTCCAATTCCAACATGGGCGAATATTCGCCACCCTCAATGGCTATGGGTTCGACATCGACAAAAAAACTGTCTTGCTGGGGATTTTCGTCTTCTGGCTGTAAGGATAATGGCTTGTCTGACATGGCTTAACCTTAAATATTTTGAGCTAACTCTGTGTTTCTGAGGATTGCTGTGGTGTCCAATCTGGCGAGAGATTATCAAATGCTGTATAACGCGAGGTAAAGAGTAGTTCTGCTGTACCCACAGGGCCGTTACGTTGTTTGCCAATAATAATTTCAGCCACACCATGGGGGGGACGCTCGGCAGGTTTTGCAAATTTATAAACATCATCACGATATACAAACATAATCACGTCTGCATCTTGTTCAATGGCGCCTGATTCACGCAAGTCTGAGAGCATGGGGCGTTTGTCGCTACGTTCCTCAGCCTTACGGTTAAGCTGTGAAAGAGCAACCACTGGTATATGCATTTCTTTGGCAAGAGCTTTAAGGGAGCGTGATATTTCAGAAATTTCAAGCTCGCGGGAGTCAATGCGCCGCCCCGCACGCATGAGTTGCAAGTAGTCCACAACCACCATGCCCACATCATGTTCTGCCTTTAGACGGCGAGTTCTGGCCCGAAGCTCCAAGGTGCTTAAGGCTGGAGTATCATCAATAAATATGGGGGCGTTGGATATGACGTCTGAGGCCATGTGCAAACTTGCCCAATCTTCATCACTGAGCAAATATGGGCGGCGTAAAAGCGATGCGTCTACCTTGGCATATACGGCGAGCATACGTTGCATGAGTTGCTCCTTAGGCATTTCCAAGGAATAAACAGCAACGGGCGTACCTTGCCCAATGGCCGCATTTAGGGCCATACACATGGCAAAGGCAGTCTTACCCATGGAGGGGCGACCAGCCACAATAATTAAATCTGAAGGCTGCAAGCCTGCGGTCATTTTATCAAGGCTTGTAAAGCCAGTGGTTACACCAGTAATACTCTCTCTGCTTTCTGAAAGCCGTTCAAGGTTTTGAAATACTTGCCCAAGTAGTTCTTTTGTGCCAGTAAAATCCTTGCCCATGGTGCGTTCGGATATGGAAAATACAGCTTGTTCGGACTCGTCAAGTAGGGCACTAATATCACGGGATGCGTCATAGCAATTGCCTATAATGTTTGAACAAGTGTCAATAAGGCCCCTTTGTAGGGCTTTATCTCTCACTATGGTTGCATAGTGTTCGGCATTGGCACCGCTAACTACAACTTGTGATAACTCACCAAGATATGCCGCACCACCAATGTCTTCAATTTGACTGTGGTCTTTTAAATGTTCGGCAGTGGTGACTAAGTCTATGGCTTTGGAACTACGATAAAGGCTTAAATATGCACCAAAAAGTACTTGGTGGGCAGGTAAATAAAAATCGTGCTCCTGCAAAATGTCCACAATGCTATGCATAAGGTCAGGGCGCAAGATTATACCCCCAAGCACTGCTTGTTCAGCTTCAACGCTGTGTGGTGGTACTCGTTTTAAAAGGGCTTCGCTGGCCCGTTCTTCGGCAGTTTTTCGGGGTGTGGAGTTTTGCTGATTTGCAAAATTACCGCCCTCGGCCTTATGGCCAAGGGCGGTAGAGTGTGTATTATTCGGCTGGTTGCTCGACATCTTCGGCTTCCTGTGTGCTTTCGGCAGGAGCTTCGGCGGCCTGCTCGGAAACAGGTTCAGCAGGGACGTCATCTTCTTCGTAGTGGCGTTCTTCGCTCACAACTTTTACTAATACATTGGCCATAACGTCAGCAAAAAGGCGCACACGAACGTTGTGTTCACCAAGAGTACGAATGGGTGCATCAAGTAAAATACGGCGGCGGTCAACTTCAACACCAAGTTCGGCAAAAGTGTCGCCAATAAGGGTGGAAGTTACAGAGCCATAAAGTTTATCATTTTCACCAACACGCATTTTGATAATAACATCAAGAGCTTCAAGTTTAGCACAAACGGACTGAGCTTCAGAGCGCATGGTGTCCATTTTGGCTTCAAGCTTTTTGCGTTCAAGTTCAAATACTTTTAAGTTGGCAGGGCTTGCAATCATAGCCATGCTTTGGGGCAAAAGATAGTTACGCCCGTAGCCAGCTTTAACTGTTACAACATCGCCAACCTTACCCAAATTTTCTACATCGGCACGGAGAATGACTTTCATATTAACATCCCCCTATATCATGCTTTTTTTCTTAACGTTGCTATCATGGGTAGCGGTGTAAATTAAGAGGGCCATTTGGCGGGCACGCTTAATTTCCGTTGTGAGCGAACGTTGGTGGAAGGCGCAAGTGCCAGTGATGCGGCGTGCAATAATTTTACCACGCTCGGTGATAAAGTCACGTAGCACGTCCACACGCTTATAGTTCAAAGGTAGTTCTTTATCAGCGCAAAAGCGGCAGAACTTACGACGTGGGGCAAATTTTTTCTTGAAGGCCATTTATGCAACCTCCTCAGCCACGTTATCGGCCA
>CAYJNE010000114.1:0-5323 GCA_964371345.1 uncultured Desulfovibrionaceae bacterium
TTGAGCAACTTTATAGAGCAGAAGCCATTTTGCGCAATATACCCTATCATCATGAGTGATTTTGAAGATTTTTAGGATTTCTTAACTAAACCCAATCTATCAACAATAATATCAGCTACTTTCTCAGTATATGCCTTTTCATCAAGGCCCTGCTTTTGGCTTGGGTCAAGTAATAGCTCAGGATTATTAGTAAGTTCCTTATGTGGTGTGATGCCATATTCTGGCGGATAACTATTTTCAAAGTACATATCTTGGAAGCCAGAAAATTTAATACTGTGCGCTGTAGCGTCTAGTACTGAAAATTCACTATCTTGCACAAGTCCAAGCTCCTTAGCACGCACAAGGCCAGCTAAACATTCCCCACCTTGAGTACAGGCAATATGCCCGTGGCTATTGGCTAGGAGCATGGCATCAATGATTTGCTGTTCGGTAACTTGAAGCACGTTAAAGGAATCCTCACCACCCTTAGCAATGTATTTTTCAACCAAACGTTGCACCCGTGGGAAAGACACAGGGTTACCAATCATGGCGGCTTGGGCCACACTGGGGCTGACTTTCACTGGCTCCCAAACTCTGGTCTTGGCATCTGCGGCATAGTAGCGATAAACAGGATCAGCATGATGCGACTGCACCCCAAAAACACGAGGAAGGGCCGTAATTACGCCTAATTCATGCAGTTTCAAAAAGCCCGACATAATAGCTGTAACATTGCCAGCATTACCTATGGGCACGAATACATTTAACTTTTGCACATCCCAGCCGTACCATTGGGCCACTTCATAGGCATAGGACTCTTGGCCCAAAATGCGCCAAGAATTTTTGGAGTTTAGTAAAGCCACACGGCAAGTTTCAGCCAAAAGCTCCACAACCTTCATGCAATCATCAAAAACGCCTGGCATTTCTAGCACACAAGCCCCACTGCCCAAGGGCTGAGAAAGCTGTTGCGGTGTAACCTTACCATGCGGCAACAGCACAACAGATTTTAACGGCGCGCCCACATAGGCCGCATATTGAGCGGCGGCGGCGGAAGTATCACCAGTGGAGGCACAAACAGTTAAAACTTCATCCCAATTATTTTTACGGGCAAGGGCTTTTAAGTAACTAAATGCGCAAGCCATGCCTCTATCTTTAAATGATGCACTAGGGTTTTGCCCGTCATTTTTATAAGCAAAGTTAAGGCCAATACGTGATTTAAGCTCGTTTGAGGCTTCAACTATGGGCGTTATGCCTTCACCAAGATATACAATATCTTCAGCATCCATAACGGGTGCCATAAGCTCATAATAGCGAAAAATTCCACGCAAAGCCGTATGCTTGGTGGATGTGCGGGCGTCAAACAAATCACGCCAATATTGCCCACCATGCTTTTTTAGGCTGTCAAAGTTTGTATCTTCAAGCAAGAACACACCGCCACATTCAGGGCAGGTGTAAAGCAATTCGTCGCTGGCATAACGTTTTTCACAGCCAAGGCATACATATTCCAAATGACCTCGATAGGTTGGAAACTCTTGCATGGCACTACTCCTTATATTCACTTTTTTTCCAAGATTTCTCTGTGCGTGATATGAGCCGCTGAATATTTTCCCTATGCGTCCAGATAACCAAAGCGGCAATAATTATAGACATGGGCAAAAAGCCCCAATTTCCCGTAAAAAACAATAATATTGGCATAATTACCATAAGAGCCATGGATCCGAGAGACACATAACCACTATACCAAATAATGCCAAGGCATAGCATAACGGCAAACAATAGTGGGCCAAGAGCTATGGCAATATAGGCACCAACGCTTGTGGCAACGGCCTTGCCACCCTTAAAGCCCAAAAAGCATGAAAAAACATGCCCAAATATGGCCGCAAGAGCCGTGGCAGTTACAAAAAGCGCACTATCATCCCATGATATGGCTATGCACACTGGTAAAAATCCCTTGAGCACATCGCAAACAAGAGTCATAATGCCGTATTTTTTTCCGCATAGTCGGGCCACATTGGTTGAACCAACGCTTTTTGATCCAGCGGTGCGTGGGTCAATACCGCAAAATTTCTTGCTAATAACTAGCCCAAATGGAATGGCCCCAAGAACGTAACTACATATAACCCAAATAATTTGCATACATTTTCCTTATAATTCAAGAGCTTCTAGTATAGTTATTTCATTATATAAAGGATTTACCTTGCCAAGGCGTACTCTAATTTCCTGCCCTGGGTGGGCTCGTTCATCAAATAGTCGTCTTTTACCACGCACAGCAATTTGCACATGGGGCAAATTTACGTTGACAAAATTATCATTTTCTTCAGTAATTATAGCGTCCCACCACGTTTTGTCCCCATGTTGGCGCACATAGCATAGCCGCCAATAACGAGGCCGAAAACGCTGTACTTGTGAGGCCGCATCAAGGCGAGAGCTAATGCTTGTTAGCATTTTCCCCAAGGCCTCCACATCATAGCGAGCACTACCGTGCAAGAGAATATGCACTATTTGGGCCTCATTCACAAGGTCAGGGTAACGCCGCAAGGGTGAGGTTATGGGCGCGTATGCAGTGAGTGCTAGGCCCGCATGTGGCCTTGGTTGCGTCTCTAAAGAAGAAGGAATAAGCGAGCGAATAATGCGAGACATATGATGCGGCTTATGCCACACCCCAGCATATTCCTTTGGTATGGCTACATCTTGAGTACGATATAATAAGGCAATACCCCGCTCCTGCCCCCAAGTGGCAATGGCGGCACTTGCCAAAATCATCATTTCAGCAACCAACATTTGCGCCTGTGGGCTTGGGTTAATATCTTCAATATTTACAGTAGTATCCGCACCTTCCCCCTGCAATAAAATTTTATTGTCGGGGTTATCCATAATCACAGCACCATCGGCAATGCGTTTTTGTTGGCGCAAATTGGCAAGTTTGTTGCCAAGCATTAATTGTGCTGTAAAAGCACTTGCGGGATTATCTGCACTCACATCGTCATTAAGCACGGCCTCGCAATCTTCATAGCACAAATTAGCCTGCAAACGTACCCACTCAATGGAAGGCTCACAAGAAATAATTTGCCCCTCAGCATCCACATCACACACCACGCAAAGGGAAGGTCGCACAGCTTTTGCCACTAATGACAGTGCATCAACTCCCAATGATTTTGGTAACATATGATATGTAGACTCAGGCAAATAAAGACTTGTGGCACGGCGCAATACCGCCTTATCCAAAGCCGTATCAAATGGCCAAAGTAAGGCCGGACAAGCCAAGGCCAAATGCAAACGTAGCACACCCCCGTCCAATTCCTGCACATAAAAAGCATCATCAATATCACGGGTGGAGGAGCTATCAATACTAATAAATGGTAAGTTAAGGCTTGGTTCTTTTGTGGCCGCAACTTCATCAATAATACTTTGAATGGCGGCACTGTGCTCAGTTTCCCATGTACTATCTGCGCTATAATCTGCCCTATCCAATAAATAATTATGATGCATGGGCACAAGGCCCCAAGCTATGGCAAGCTGTAAGGGCAAATGCTGTAAGTCTGGCAAGCCCTTAACTAGCATACGCCAAGTGGTATCGTCTTCAATATTTTCAGGGTCGGCAATGCGCTTGCGCAGTAAAACTTCTAAATAATCAAGCACATTTGGTGCAGGCCACCTACTATCCCCCTCTGGCGGAAGGGCGTGCTTTTTATTACACACATCCCAAAGCAAGCGAAAAAACGCCGCTCCACCGCTGATTAGGCTCTCACGTTTGCGGGCTTCTTCCTGCGCTGTAAGCTTTTGCTCAACTATGCTTTGGGTGAAAATTTCAAAATGAGGGGGGTGAAATTTAAAATGACTTTTACACTGCAAAAGCACACGCCCATAAGCGGCAATGGTGTCCACGGAGGGAGATTCCTCAAATAACTCCGCAAACCACTTGGCGGTGGCATTTTCCACTTCACCTTGGGCTAGCTCCCAAATATTTAGGGCGTCAATGCCCTCGGCAATACTGAGGCGTTTATCTCTATGCTCCTGCAATATCTTAATTAAACTATCACGACTGGCTTGCGCATCCGCCACAACTGGCCCAGACCACGGCAAAAGACGGTTGGCACTCATGCGAGTTTCACGCCTATTGGGCAATAATAAACGCAACTTGCCGCCTTGTTCTTCAAGAACAAGAGCAATTTGCGCAGCATTGTCTTCCATATATTCTACAATGCAAAGGGGCCCAGGATAGTTTACAAGTGACATTTCGTAAGTCTAACAAGATACGTCTAAAAATACAATACCATACAGACAGAGTAAATTATAAATTCTGCAATTTTTCACGTAAAACCTTAGCCTTAGCCTTTCCAATACCAGGAATTTTTATCAAATCTGCTTCAGTGGCGTTACGCATATCACTTATACTTGCAAAGTGCGTCCACAAAAGCTTTGCCGTGGCTGACCCCACGCCAGAAATACGCATAAGCTCACTAGATAATGCCGCCCCTGCTCTGGCCTTGCGGTGCCGACCAATGGCGAAATTATGTGTTAAATCACGTATATGTTGTAAAAAAAGAAGTTCAGGCGCACCCTCACGCAAGGGTAATGGATTACTACGCTCTGGCAAAAAAATCCTGTCACTCACATTACCCGCACGCCTATCAGCACGGCCGTCCTCATGGCGTGCCTTAGCAATGGCCGCAAGTGCAAAAAGCCCCTCTTGCCCCGCATCCTTCAAGGCCCTCAGCACAGCATTAAGCTGCCCCTTGCCCCCGTCAATCAAAAGCAAATCAGGCCAAGGCGGGCCAGACTCAAGCCTGCGCAAAACCCATGCGGCAAGGGTTGCATAATCATCACCTCCGCCGTCAGGCATGGCATAATTGCGATAGGCCGATTTTTGCGGCTTACCGTCCTCAAAAACCACCATACCCACACGGGTTTGCATACCAGAAGTATGCGAAACATCAACACACTCAATACGCCGTGGCGGATATGTCAAATGTAAAGCTTGGGCCAGACGTTCCTCTATGGCTTGCTCTTTGCGGCGCAAGCCCTCCTCCTTAGCATTGGCGGCGGCCATGTCCACAAGGCTATTTTCCTCCGCATTGCGAGGTGCGGCTATACGCACCACTCCTCCACGTATGTCCGCAAGGCTTTGCGCAAGCGTTGTGAGCATGTGATTATCATCTTCATTGTCAGGAATCCAAGGTAAGATAATGCGTGCAGGTGGGGTGATTGCACCATAAAATTGTGCTAAAAATGATAACATAAGTTCAGGGCTATTATCAAAATCAAGCCCAGGCCAAAAATATGTGCGCCCGTCCATTAAAAGACCCTCTCGCACAAACAATATTCCAAGAGCCATGCCCTTTTCTGC
>CAYJNE010000115.1:0-5319 GCA_964371345.1 uncultured Desulfovibrionaceae bacterium
TTATCTAGCCAGTGTTGCAGGGTGCTGTATAATTCCTCAGGGTTAATGGGTTTTGAGAGGTGGTCATTCATGCCATGTTTGATGCTTATTTCCTTATCGCCCTTCATGGCGTGGGCAGACATGGCTATGACTGGTAGCTCTGCAAATTTATTATATTCACGTATTTTTGTGGCGGCGGTGAGGCCGTCCATGACGGGCATTTGTATGTCCATAAGTACTGCGTCATATGTTTTTTCGTTAAGCATATCAAGTGCTTTTTGCCCATGGTTTGCAACGTCAACAATATAGCCCTTAGCGGATAGTAGCTCTGTGGCAATTAGTTGATTTATTTCATTGTCTTCCACAAGTAAAATATGCCCAAGTAGTTTGGGTTTAGTCGCATGTGCATTGGCATCAGCAATATTTGCGAAGGCCGTTGCATCGGTGTCAATAATGTTAAGTGCGCCTAAGTCTTCTGTTATGGATGTATCCAAATCAAACTTTGCGGTAAAGTGGAATGTGGAACCTTTGCCAAGCTCACTTTCCACCCAGATTTTGCCTTGCATTATTTCTACAATACGCTTGGAAATAACCAAACCAAGGCCAGTACCGCCATACTTTCTTGTGGTGGATGTGTCGGCTTGTCCAAAGGCTTTAAAGAGCCGTTTAGCTTGGCTTGTATCTAGGCCAATGCCAGTGTCTTTTACATAAAAGTGACAATCTACTTTTTGATCTGCGTTGTTAATGTCCATTTGCACGTTGGCAATAATAGAGCCATTTTCTGTGAATTTAATGGCATTGCCAATTAAGTTGAATAAAACTTGCTTAAGGCGCAAGGGGTCGCCTATGAGTTTTGTGTCTATACCTTCTACGTTAAATATATGCCCTTGTAAGTTCTTTTCTGCGATTTTGGGGGCAAATAGGGTATATAGGTCTTCTTGAATTTCTGCCAGAGTGAAGCTTGTGTTTTCAATTTCAAGCTTACCAGATTCTATTTTTGAAAAATCAAGAATATCATTGATAATACGTAGCAAACTTTCAGCAGAGTGGCGAATTTTATCAACATAATCCTTCTGCTGGTCTTGTAGATTGGTAAAGCCGAGTAGGTGAATAAGGCCCAAAATTCCGTTCATGGGGGTGCGGATTTCGTGACTCATATTGGCAAGAAATTCGCCTTTGACTTGGGTGCTTTTTTCTGCGGCATCTCGAGCTATGGAAATTGTTCTATGGCTTTCTACAATTTCATTAAGCATGGCCCTTTGGTATGTTAAATCATTTAAGTAGGTAACAACAAAAACTTGTTCGTCAATAATGAGCTTACGCAAGGTGACTTCTACAAAAAATACTTCATCAGTTTTGGCGTGGCCCAATTCGCCTTCATAATAGGCGTATCCATCTTCAATTACTTGGTTAAATAGCTCTAGAAATGGGCCACCTGGGTAAACTCCAGTTTGCCTAAACGTGGGTATGGCGGCATAATAATTATTTAAAAAATCATCTTTGTCGTCAAATCCGAAGAAATTTATGGTGGCTAAGTTGCAATCAAGAGGTTTAAATTTATCGTTCCAAATGGTTATGGAATAAGGGGCTGCGTCTAATATATGTATGAGGCGCTGTTCGGCCTTTTCTGCATTCTTGGCACTTTCTTTTATGGCTGTTAAATCAATGTAGTATGCAAATATGATGTCTTCTCCACCGCTTTTAACTTTCGCAAGTATAATTTCGGCGGGCATTTCTTTGCCGTCTGGTGTTGTGTGCATCCATTCAAAGCGGGCGTGACCGTTATCCATAGCCTCTTGTAATCTTTGCGTGATTGATTCAAGTGAGGTACGACCATTGGGTTGATATTCTGGATTAAAAGAATGAAATTTGGCGAGATATTCTTCCCTTGAGCTTAGGCCAAACATGCGCACTGAGCTTTCGTTACAGTCAAGGAGAACTCCATCCTTGGACCAAAAATCAATACCAATGGGTAAATGCTTAAGCAGGGTTTGAGTTCTTTCGTAATCACCTTGTAGCTTTTCAAGCTCGGGTGTTTCTTGTGTCATATCATACTTATATGAGATGACGTACTTTTTCCCGTTAAATTCGTGACGGACGAGAGATTCTTTTGCGAGCAAAACCGTGCCGTCATGTTTAATATAGCTCCAATTAAAAGCACAAAATCCTGTTTCAAGGGCTTTCTTTATATAAGCGTGAGCGGTGGATAGGGATGGCTGGCCGTCTGGTTGTAAGGTAGGGCAAAGGTCAAAGAAGGAATTTAAAAATACTTCCTTGCTTATACCAAAGAAATCAAGGCACTGATCATTGCAGTCAATGACTTCCATGTCTTCTGTCCATAGCGAAGCAAAGTAATCATTTGTTTCGTGGATTAGTTTTCTAGCTTCTGCGTGAGGATCAGCGGTATCAGCATGAATTTTGTTTTTTATTTCAGAAGACATATGTACCTTCGCTTGCAAGTTACAATAAAGTTATAGTGGTCACTAAAAACAACAAAGGACGCATACACTATAAAATTCTTTGTAGCAAGGATAATTCATTTGCCACTAAAAAGCTATGTTATACTCGATATGACACCAAGGGTGGGCCGTAAATTTGGTTGTAAAGGCTTTGCTCCATTTCTTCACGAGTGCTAATGGCGATGGCATTGGCTTCAAAAGCATGCTCTGTGGCAATTTGTACGGTAAATTCCCTTGCTAAATCTACAGTATTGTTAGCCATGCCGTATGTCTCGTATATAAGTGGGCTTTGGGTAATTGGAGGGGGTGCGCTTTGGTTTGGGCTCACAATTTGTGCGGGGTTTGGGTCTACTTGCAACTCCACATTGTTAGCCGGCCCAGCACCATAATTATATTGCACGCTAGTATAATTGGGCGTGCTAATATTGGCAATATTGTGCGCACTTACTGCCATGCCGTCTGCAAAGGCATTCATGGCTGATAAATTGTCGTAAGTCATTGTAAGCTCACAAATTATGTTTATAAATCTTTAGCCCTAACCTGCTTTCTTCACTACAATACATATTTTTCTTTTGCAAGCAAAGTATGTTACAATTTTACGGGTAAAATTGTAACCTCTAGGTAATCCATTAGCTGCGTACGCTACGGGGTTTACTGCCTTCTGCTGGGCCAATAATGCCTTCGTGTTCCAATTGTTCCATAAGGCGTGCGGCACGGTTAAAGCCAATTTTAAAACGCCGCTGAATAAGAGATATGGATGCTTTGCCTTGCTCTTGTACAAAGGAGCGCACTTCATCATAAAGGGCATCTTGCTCATCGTGGCTACCGCCTATGCCTGTACCTTCGCTGGCAGAATTACCCCAGTCAGAGAAGTCTACTTTATAATTGGGAGGAAGTTGCTTTTTCCAATGGTCAACCACCGCTTGGACTTCTTCATCTGGTACAAAGGGGCCATGTAAGCGCATGATGCGTCCACCACTTGGCTTAAAGAGCATGTCGCCCTTACCTAGCAAGTGCTCTGCACCCACCGTATCAAGAATGGTGCGTGAATCGTGCTTGCTACTCACTTGGAAGGATATGCGACACGGAAAGTTAGCTTTAATGAGACCAGTTACAACGTCAACGCTGGGCCTTTGCGTGGCAAGTACCATATGTATGCCAGCGGCACGGGCAAGCTGAGCTAGTCGCACGATGCTGGTTTCAACCTCACGGGCCGCTGTGAGCATGAGGTCTGCTAGTTCATCAATGATTATAACTAAATATGGCATGTGCTCAAGGTCAGCCACATCTTGAGGTTTGTTGGGGCCAAAGGCCGCAATTTTTTGATTATACCCTGCAATATTACGCACACCAAGCTTGGCCATGGCTGCATAGCGGCTGTCCATTTCATGCACGGCCCAATCAAGGGCAGTTTTGGCTAGGTGCATTTCTGTAACCACGGGGTGAACCAGGTGGGGGAGATCTGCATAAACAGCCATTTCAATGCGCTTTGGGTCAATGAGTAAAAGCTGCATATCTTCTGGGTAGGCAGTGTAGAGTAGACTTAATAATATGGAGTTTAAGCCCACACTTTTACCAGCACCAGTGGCACCCGCTACCAATAAATGCGGCATACGTGAGAGGTCAGATACAAATGGATTTCCAGCAATGTCCTTACCCAAGGCCATACCAAGCGGGCTTGCACCTTGAGAAAAGGCTGTGGATTCTAATATTTCCCTAAAGTTAACCATGGCCCTTTGCATATTTGGAATTTCAATACCAACGGTGTCAGACCCAGGAATGGGGGCCTGAATGCGCACGGCATGGGCTTTTAGAGCGAGAGCTAAATCATCGCTAAGGTTTGCAATACGATTAACCCGCACACCTGCCGCAGGGCGCACTTCATACATGGTGACCACAGGCCCTGGGGTAATGCGCACAAGCTCGCCTTGAATGCCAAAGTCTGTGAGGCAAGCCATAAGTCTGCTGCCCCTTTCTTCCATTTCTTCCTTGGCGGCGGGGGAGGTTGGGCCTGCTGTTTGTAGTAAATCAAGTGGTGGAAGAAGGTTTTTTTTGCTCTTAGTTTTTGGTGCAGGGCTTTTTGTTTTGGGTTTTTCTTCTTCTTCAATAATTTCAGCATCAGCGAGGCTAACTTCTGCCGTGCCGTCATCGGATACTACGATAATTTTTTCATCATCAGCTTCTTTGGCTGTGTTTTGTTCATTTTTGTCGTAGGCATCTACATCAACATAAACTTCGGGTAGAGCCTCATGCTCGCGCTTGGGCATGAATTTTTGGCCCAATGCAAGAAATTTTGAAAAAACACTTGATGCCGTAATGGGCTCACGCTCAACAGAGCGGTTTTTAAGTAAGGCTATAATTTTTTTCAAAACATTTAGCCATGAAATGCCAAAAGAAAGTTGCGTTGCAAAAATAAAGAGGAAAAACCACATGAGTGCGGAACCGCTGGGGCTTAGGAATAGAGCCGCATTTTGGTAGATTGCACTGCCAATCATGCCGCCGCCCATAACGTCACCAAGCTCTATATTCCAAGCAGAGCCAACGCATAATAGGCAAAGAGTCAATAAAAAATAGCCAAGCCAACGCCACCACACAAGCTCATAAACTGTGGATATGCATGCGGCACCCACGGCCCCAAAGACCAATGGCCACACATAGGCGGCGATGCCAAAAACATCATTAAGAAAACCAGAGATATAGGCCCCAACTAAGCCAGCGTTGTTTTGTATATCAACGGCATGGCTTACCACATGGTTAATGCTTGGATCTTTGGCACTATGCGTGATTAAGCTTAAAAGCACTAACAATGCGAAAAAAAGTAAAAAGAGCCCAAAAAACTCACGGGCTAGCTTGCGTATGTCCGTAAGCGTACCCTCCTTGT
>CAYJNE010000116.1:0-5265 GCA_964371345.1 uncultured Desulfovibrionaceae bacterium
CCGCACTTGTCTTATATGCGGCTTCATGCTAGTAAACACCCTCGTTACAATAAAGGTAAAAACATGATTGATGCAGACATAGCCCTATCCCTAAAGCGCATTGCCGTAGCCCTTGTGCCAGCCCTACTTGGTATAATATTACACGAGGTTGCGCACGGTTACGTTGCCGATAAACGTGGCGACCCCACAGCACGACTTAACGGTAGACTTACCCTAAACCCACTACCGCACATCGACCCCATGGGCCTTTTAGTATTTGTACTCACAAGCTTTAGCGGCCTCTTTGTGTTTGGTTGGGCTAAACCCGTACCCGTGGATCCACGCCGCTTACAAAATCCTCACAAGGATATGATGCTCATATCCCTAGCTGGCCCCTTAACCAATTTAGGCCTTGCCATTATTTTTGCTATATTATTACGTTTACTTGTGGGTTTTATGCCCCCCGATGTTTGGGAAGGCAATGCCACATATATTTTCTTTTTCCTCATGTTCCAAGTGGGCATTGTTATTAATTGCGGCCTATGCTGGCTAAATATATTGCCCATTCCACCCTTGGACGGCAGTAAGGTTTTAGCCTACTTTTTGCCGCCAAACCTTGCTTGGCGTTATTTAAGCGCAGGTAGATATGGCTTTGTAATTCTTTTACTTTTACTTGGTACTGGTGTTTTAGGCTACGTTTTAGGCCCCTTGGTTTTTGGCACTAACGATATTTTATTGTCATTTTTTGGATTAGCTTAACTTAAATTATTTGGAGGAGTTGTGACTACTCGCTTTCGCACTGTTTCTGGTATGCGCCCAACAGGCCCCCTGCATCTAGGCCATTATTTTGGCGTACTTAAAAATTGGGTTGAGCTACAAAACACCACCGAGGCTTTCTTCTTCGTGGCAGATTGGCACGCCCTTACCAGCGATTTTGCAGACCCCTCAGCCATTAATCTTAACTCCGTGGAAATGGTTAAGGATTGGCTTGCCTCTGGCCTTGACCCTGAAAAGTGCGTGATATTTAGGCAATCTGCCGTTAAAGCTCATGCCGAGCTTTCTTTATTATTTTCAATGATTACGCCAGTATCTTGGCTTGAGCGTTGCCCCACATATAAGGAACAACAGCAAGAAATTAGCCATAAAGACCTAAGCAATGCAGGTTTTTTATGTTATCCCGTACTTATGTCTGCGGATATATTAATTTATTTGCCAAAATTTGTACCAGTGGGTCAAGACCAACTCCCACATTTAGAAATGACCCGTGAAATTGCGCGCCGTTTTAACCACCTTTATGGTGAAACATTCCCCGAAATTGAGGCCCACTTAACCCCTGCC
Organism: uncultured Desulfovibrionaceae bacterium; assembly: GCA_964371345.1. Classification (GTDB taxonomy): domain Bacteria; phylum Desulfobacterota; class Desulfovibrionia; order Desulfovibrionales; family Desulfovibrionaceae; genus CAYJAD01. Next base: position 1,318 of record CAYJNE010000116.1, read on the forward strand.
GCCAAGTGCCCTGGCATTGACGGGCGCAAGATGTCAAAGAGTTATAATAACGGTATTTTCTTGCGTGACAGTAAGGAAGATATTAACGACAAAGTCATGCGCAAAATGCTAACGGACACCGCCCGCCTTAGAAAGAGCGACCCAGGTAATCCTGATGTGTGCAACCTCTTTCCCTATCATGTGCTACTTTCCAGTGCTGAGCAACAAGCGGAAATCCGCAGTGGCTGTACCACGGCAAGCCTAGGCTGTGTGGACTGTAAGAAGATGCTCCTTCAAAATTTAAGCAATTTTCTTGACCCCTTACAAGAAAAGCGTAGCTATTTTGATGAAAACCCACAAATTGTGGCCGACATCATTCAGGCTGGTAATGAAAAAGCACACAATGTTGCACACATAACCATGGAAACAGTGCGCCAAAAAATGGGGCTTTAAGGCTTGAAATTGCTTTGTATTGATTATGGTCTTTCCCGCACTGGCATTGCCGTAACCGACACAGGCGGGAGCATGGCCTTTCCTCGCTGTACCATACATTCGCCACCTCAGTCTAAGCGCAGTACTTTTTTTGAAAAACTACTTGCTCAAATTGAGGTGGAATTGCCTTCTGCCATAGTGGTGGGCCTTCCCTTACTTGATGACGGCACAGATAGCCTAACCACCAAGCAAGTACGTAATTTTGTTGAACGTCTTAAACGAAGAACCACACTGCCCATATACCTTATGCCCGAATTTTTAAGCTCAGCTGAGGCAAGTTCTGACTTAAAAGAAAGCACCCTACCAAGCCATAAGCACAAGGGCGTTCTTGACCAACAAGCAGCGGTGCGTATTCTTGAATCATTCCTTGCGGAGCCACACCCTGAGCAGAGGCTAGCATGAAATTTTTAATAAGATTATTTATAGTTATCATAATACTTTCTGGCATATCAGGTGGCTATGTATTTTGGCAAAGCAAGGTATTTTTGCAAACAGCACCCCAAAGCCCAGGGGCCGAAGTACTTTTTGATGTGGCCCCAGGTTCAAGCTTTAGCGTTATTGCTAACTCACTAGAAGAAAAAGGCTTAATCACTGATGCATTTAAGTTTGGCTTGCTAGCTCGCCTAAAAAGTATGGATAGTAAACTCCAAGCTGGACGCTTTGCCCTACACAGCGGTTGGACACCTGAGCAAATCCTACTATATCTTGTGCAAGGCAAACCACTTTTGCATCGCATCACCATTCGGGAAGGCCTAACTTGGTGGGAAACAGCTAAACTTCTTGAGCAACACGGTTTTGTACGTTTTAATGATTTCAAAACCATAATTCACAATGCGGACTTTTTACGCAAATATGGCATACCCTTTAAGAATGCCGAGGGCTTTCTCATGCCTGATACATATTTGCTCAAAAAAGACGATGTCTTAACCCTTGAGTCAGCCCGTGTGGTTGCAGCCCGCCTAGTAGATACATTTTGGCAAAAAATGGCCCCCCACTGGGAAGGCGGCAAAAAGCCCAGCCCCACCAATTTGCGGCGCATTGTTATACTCGCATCCATTGTGGAAAAAGAAACGGGCGTTGCCCATGAGCGTGCACGTGTGGCGGGTGTGTATGCCAATCGCTTGCGTATAGAAATGCCACTGCAAGCCGACCCAACCATTATTTACGGCCTTGGCCCAAATTTTGATAATAATTTACGGCGCATACACATTGATGACCCCAAAAATCCCTATAACACATATCAGCATAGGGGCTTAACGCCTGGGCCCATTTGTTCACCTGGAGTAGCAGCACTTAAAGCCGCTATCACACCAGAAGTTCATAAATTTCTGTACTTTGTGGCAATTACCGATGGTGGGGAGCATGCCTTTTCAAAAAATTTGCGCGAACACCAAAACGCAGTGCGCCGCTATCTAAATAATAGAAGAAAAAATTAATTCCAGTTTATGGCTAAAATTGATACATATAAAAAATATAATATAACACCGTGAGGTCATGATGAAATACTTAATTATGGAAGATTTTTCTGGACAGCCTGCTCCTTTTATTTTCCCTCAACGTGTTGACCATGAAGACATGCGTAACCAACTGCCCTATGGCAAGGTGCTTAGTGCTGGGCTTATAACCTTTGACGGCACAACCCTCATTTGTCATGGCGGCCATGCTGGGCTTGGCATCGAAGCACAAGAAGGTGATGCTAAAATAATTGAACAATGCCTACGCGCAAAATAATTTATGCAATACAGCTTGTTAATAGCCGGTACCAAGAGCGGCTCTGGCAAAACAAGCCTTAGCCTTGCTCTATTAGCTGCATTTAAAAAACGTGGTATTACGGTGCAAGCTTGTAAAGTTGGGCCAGATTTCATAGACCCAACTTACCATATGGCTTTAACTGGAACCCCGTCCTATAATCTTGATGCATGGATGGGAGAGCATGACGGCATTGAGCGTGTTTATGCGCGCATGTACGCCAAAGCTCAAGAAAACAATGCCCAAATGCTTCTTGCAGAAGGAGTTATGGGCTTATTTGACGGGGCAAGTGGCGTTGGAGGCCCTGGTTCCTCAGCGCATGTGGCTAAATTATTTCAAATGCCAGTACTTTTAGTGGTGGATGTGCGAGGCATGGGCCAGTCTGCCGTGGCGGTGGCAACTGGCTTTACACGCCTAAATAAGCACATTCCCTTTGCGGGCATTGTGTGTAGCCATGTGGGAAGTGAGGCCCATATTTCCATGCTTAAAGAGGCCTTTACCGAGGAGCTCACCCCAAATGACCCGCCAATTCTTGGATATTTACCAAGAAAAGGTCATATTGAGCTTAAATCTCGCCACCTTGGGCTACACATGGGCCATGAAAATATCTGGGATGATGCCCACATAAACGCCATGGCATCTTGGGTGGAAGAGCATATAAATATTGAAGAATTACTCAAATGCTGTGCAAAATTTCCGCCCACTAAACCAGATTATGAACTAACAAAGCCTAAGGACATTACAAAAAAACGCATAGCCATTGCCCACGATGCGGCCTTTTGCTTTTTATACCCCGATATGGCAGAAGTTTTAGCAGAAATGGGGGCAGAATGTGTATTTTTCTCCCCCCTCTATGACAAAGAGCTACCCAAGGACTGCACAGCACTTTATTTACCAGGCGGATACCCTGAGCTTTATGCAGAAAAACTTAATAATAACACCTCCATGCTAGATAGTGTGCGCAACTTTGCGCAAAGCTGTGGACGTATTTACGCCGAATGTGGCGGTTTTATATATCTTATGAAGGATATTGAATATGCTGGAAAAACACATCAACTATGTAATGTCTTGCCAATATCTGCCCGAATGGGCGAGGACAAAGCTGCCTTGGGATACAGAGAAGTATGCTTCAAGCAATGCCGAGGGCGAGGACATGAATTCCACTACGCCAAAACCAAAGAAGCTCCCACTCTGCAAGCATTGTGGACTGTGTTTGACAGGCGGGGAATGCCCATTACTGACAGAGAAACCGCTGGAATAATAAAGGATAATATTATGGCCTCTTGGGTACATCTTTACCCTGAAGGCTCACGCCCATTACTTGCTGAAATATTTTCCTTAAATTCAAGGTAGTAAGATGATAAAACTTCATAAAGCCACAACCCCGCAAGATATCGAGGCCCACTCCTTCGCCATAATCGACGCCGAAATAACCAATAAACCCTTTGACGGCGCATTATGGAACATTGCACGGCGCATGATTCACACCATTGGTGATACTTCACTCATTCATGATATTATACTTAATCAAGAAGCCGCAAATGCAGGCATTGAGGCACTTCGCAAGGGTTGCACTGTGTTTACCGACACCAATATGGCCCGCCAAGGTATGGTTGCACGCAGACTTGACCCCCTTAATGTAAAAACTGAATGCATACTAGACATTGAGGGCGTTGCAAGCTTTGCAAAGGAACACAATTGCACAAAGTCCCGAGCAGGTATTTTACA
>CAYJNE010000117.1:0-5245 GCA_964371345.1 uncultured Desulfovibrionaceae bacterium
CTTCGATTTTATTGTTATTAAAAGCAGGGCATAGTGTCATTATTCCACCAAAGCACCTTTGCTGTGGCTATCCGTTGCTTACTGCTGGTATGGAGAAGCCATATCGCAAAAATCGTGAGTATATAAAAAAGTCCTTGCTGGCAGTTCTTGCCGAAGCAAGGGATGCAGGGCTTGAGCCAAAATATCTTGCCACTGCTTGTGGTACATGCATGGATAGCTTGCATCGTATGGAATTTTTTGAACAACAAAATCTTGAGCAAACAACCGTTATGCAGTTGACCCTTGCTGGTATAGAGGCAAAACCTAACTTGGAAGGTGCGCCACGTTTGTATCATGGCGCATGTCATGCCGAGTGGGCTGGGCTTAGCAATATCAAGGGACGTGATAAATTTTTAAGCGAGCTTTCTAAATTTACTGGGGCAAGTTTTACTGTATCTGCGGGATGTTGTGGTGAATCTGGTCTTGGTGCTATGACGTCGCCTACCATTTATAATAAATTACGCAAGCGCAAAATTGATGACATTGACCAAGCATTACAGCATTATGCAGGTCCCATACTGGTAAGCTGCCCATCTTGCAAGATAGGCATTGGACGAGTTTTGTTGCAACTTGAGCAAAAAAGATCCGTATTGCATGTGGCTGAATGGCTAATTAAGCATATTGACGGACCCGATTGGCGCATCAGCTTTAAAAAACGTGTAAATGAAGCACGCGGCACAGTGCGTAGCGTCAATGTGGAAAGTGAGTAAATTCACTGTCTAGGAATTGATTTTGAGTGTTGCCATAAGTAAGGAACAGGCACTTGCCCTTGTGTACGTGCCAGAGGCGGATTTATTTGACAATGCCACAAAACTGCGCACCATAAACTTTGGCACAAGCATTGAGCTTTGTGCCATTATCAATACGCGCAGTGGGCAATGCTCCATGGATTGCGCCTTTTGTTCTCAAAGTAAACATCACAAAACCGTCGCCCCAAGTTTTGCACTCCTAGGTAAGGCAGAAATTGAAGAACGCCTAACTATACTTAAGAATTATCCCATACGCAGAGTTGGTTTTGTTACCAGTGGTGGGGCATTGCAGGCAGAAGACATTGAAAGCCTTGCAGATATTTTTGAGAACCTACCAAAATATTGGCAAAATCGCCTGTGTGCATCCCTTGGTAAGCTGGATGCAAAAGCCCTTGCCCATCTGAAAAGTGTTGGTCTTACACGCTATCATCATAATCTTGAAACCAGTAGAGCATATTATCCGCGCATGTGTTCGACCCAAACTTGGGACGCACGTCTTGATACCATAAAACGGGCTCAGCAAATTTCCTTGGAAGTGTGTGCTGGAGGACTTTTTGGTCTTGGCGAAACTTGGGAAGATCGCATAGATTTTGCCTTAAGTTTAAGAAAAAATAATATTAAGCACGTACCCATAAATTTCTTACACCCCCATGCAGGCACACCGCTTGCCAAGCAAAAACCCTTAGAAGCAACGGAAGCTTTGCGTATCATTGCAATTTTTCGGCATATTTTGCCAAACGCCACCTTGCGTGTTTGTGGTGGGCGTCCCTTAGTGCTAGGGGAACGACAGGGCGATATTTTTGCAGCAGGGGCCAATGCCTTAATGACGGGAAACTATCTAACAACTTCAGGGTTGGGCATTGAAGATGATTGTAATATGCTTGAAAAATTAGGTTTAACTCCATGCCTAGATTAAGTAACTTGCGAGGTGTTTTCATCACGGGCACGGGCACTGACGTTGGTAAAACCGTTGTGACGGCGGCACTTACTCGCGCTTTATGGGTTAATCATTCCGCTGATTTTACCGGATATATTGCTATTAAACCCATACAAACGGGCATTGAAGCAAACAATGTGCAAATTGAAGGGGATAGCGCGAATTACGCTCAAGCCTTAAGTTCCTGTACTCACATTGAAAAAAAGTTTCTACCTCGCACCCTACATAGTTTTAGCTTGCCAGCATCACCGCACTTAGCTGCCAAGGAAGAAAATAAAACTCTTAGCGTTCAAGGTCTTTGTTCTGATATAATAAATTGTTATGTTGAAAATGCACCTTTAATTATTGAAGGAGCTGGTGGGGTATGCGTGCCCTTAAATGACAAGGAAACAAGCTTTGAACTTATGCAAGAGCTTGCGTTGCCTATAGTCTTGGTTATGGAAAATGTTCTTGGGGCGTTAAATCATACTCTGCTTAGTTTTGAATCTTTAAAAAATCGCAACCTTAAGGTTGTGGCTCTTGTGTGTACCCATAGAGAGGGAGGAAAAGAGTCACTAATTCAGCAAGATAATCTCAAGTTTTTGGCAGAACATATTGATATTCCAATTTATTCCCTACCATATTTTGAAGACCTAGGTGCTAATTCTCACCAAGGCAATGCAATGGCTTGGCATGAAGCGGCAAACTGTATTGCGCCATTGGCTAAAAGCCTTGTACGTTATTGGTATGATTTAGAAAATACAAATAAATCAGCCTTGCTAGAATGGGATAAAGCGCATCTTTGGCATCCATATACCTCTGCTACAAATCCCTTGCCTGTGTATGAAGTTAGTCATACCAAGGGCATGCATATTTATTTGCAAGATAAGCCCGAACCGCTGGTTGATGGTATGTCCTCATGGTGGTGTGCTGTGCACGGTTATGGGCATAAAGAGCTTATAAATGCTGCCACCAAGCAAGCCCAAAGCATGTCACATGTTATGTTTGGTGGATTAACCCATGCTCCGGCCATAAATGCTGCCAAGAAGCTTTTGCAGCTTTTAAATCTTGATAATCAAGCTCATAAAAAACTTTCTCGTCTATTTTGGGCAGACTCTGGCTCAGTGGCAGTGGAAGTTGCCCTAAAAATGGCTTTGCAGTATCAGCAGGGGCGTGGTCAAAAAAAACGTACAAAATTTCTTAGCCCAAGGGGTGGATATTATGGCGATACCCTTGGTGCCATGAGTGTTTGCGACCCCATAAATGGCATGCATACTTTATTTAATAATGTGCTATGTCAGCAAATTTTTATTGAACGCCCAAGGTGCCCCTTTGATGGCACAATGCATAAAGATTTTGATTTTAACTGTATAGTGGAACTTGAACAGGCCTTTAATAAATACGGACATGAACTTGCGGCGGTAATTATTGAACCCATCGTACAAGGTGCTGGGGGCATGTGGTTTTATGATCCACGTTATTTAATACAGCTAGAAAAATTGTGTAAAGAATATGATGTCCTTTTAATACTTGATGAAATTGCCACTGGCCTTGGGCGTACAGGCAAAATTTTTGCTGCGCATTGGGCAAATATAACTCCAGATATTTGCTGTGTTGGCAAGGCACTTACTGGTGGATTTATGAGCCTTGCGGCAACCATCTGCACTGAAGATGTGGCAAGGGACATTTGTGCCAATGAACAAGTTTTTATGCATGGTCCAACCTTCATGGGCAATGCCCTTGCTTGTGCTGTTGCCGAAGCTTCACTGGACATTTTTACTCGTAATACGTGGCAAGAACAGGTTTTGCGTATGGAAAATGAGCTTAAGCAAGGGTTAGCACCCTGTGCTGTGCTTGAAGACGTTGCCGATGTGCGCGTGCTTGGTGCCATTGGAGTTGTTGAGATGAAGGATTTTGTTAATGTGCGCGCATTGCAAGAATTTTTTGTTAAAAACAATGTATGGATACGACCTTTTTCTAAGCTAATATATATTATGCCCCCATATATTGCAGCAAGTGCAGATATAGAATTATTAACAAGTGTCATCTACAAAGCCATTACAAACGGAATTCATAAACTATGAGTTGGTTGCTACTATACGCCTTATTTTTAGGCATCTTGTCCTACCGAAGCACAATAAATGTAAGCAATAGTCAAGATGCTTTTTTTGTAAATAGCCGTAAATCTTCTAAGCATGAAGTGGCATTTTCCATTGTTGCCTCTTGCGTTGGCGGTTCTGCAACTCTTGGCATGGCTGGTCTTGCTTGGCAAGTGGGAACGCCTGCCTTTTGGTGGCTTGGTACAGGTGCTTTGGGTTTATGTGTGTTAGCGTGTTTTCTTGCCAAAAAAGTTCGCGAGAGTGGTGCTCATACTTTGCCAGAAATGGTTACAACCTATGCTGGTGCACCTTGCAGGCCTCTTTCGTCCATCATTATCATTTTGGCTTGGCTTGCCATTACTTCTGCCCAACTTAGTGCCATGGCCGCACTTATTTTGCCATTATTACCAGATGCCATGGCAAGCCTACCCACCTCAATAGTTGAAATATTAAATAATTTTGCACCATTTACCATTGCCCTCTTGCTTGGCTCAAGCATTGTAATTGTATATGCCTGCATTGGCGGGCAAGCGGCCATTATTAAAAGTGATGTTTTACAGTATTTTCTGCTTATGCTAGCTTTATTATTAGCATTATTCTTGCTTGTAGGGCAAGCGCAAGAAGATAATATGCAAAATATCTTGGCGTCGGTTCCGCTTGAATTTGTGAATGCTGAGTTTCCATTAAGTAAATTCTCCTATTTTTTAATAATCTTAGGTGGTAGCTATGTGGTTTGTCCCATGCTTTTTGGACGGCTTTACAGCGCGAAAGATAGTGATAGTGCTAAGCGTGGTGCGGTATTGGCAGTGTTTTGGCTTGTACTAACTGCAATACTGATTGTCTGTATTGGCATTGTTTGTCGTCTTTTTGTGGAAAATACAGCGGTGGACATTTCTGCTCAAAATGTGCTTACAAGCGTGCTTTTTGACAATTTACCACCTTGGGCGCAAGTGCTTTGTTTTCTAGGTATTTTTAGTGCCCTAATTTCATCGGCCGATTCAAGTTTATTAACCGCCGGAACAATTTTAAGTAATGATATTTTGCGCAAGAAAAACGTTAATGTTTGTAGAATTTGTACTTTAGTTATAGGGAGTTGCGGTATAGCATTGGCTCTTAGCGGTAAGGGCATTTTACAACTCTTGCTCATGGCCAACGATATATATGTTTGTGGAGTGGTGGCTCCAGTCTTTGTGGGCATGCTACTTTATAAACGCCGCAAATTGCATGCAAACGGAATGGCTCTTGCCATGGCTGTTGGTGGGTGCTTTGGTTTTGTAGCGGCCATGAGTTCCGAAAACATTTATAGCTATTTGGGGATTATTTCTGCTTCGATTATTTCAATTTTATCAATAAAAAGAGGAATATATAAATATTCCTCTCAGAGTGCTGACAAAGTGACTGGGTGAAAACCTTTTGTGAACAAAAGGTTCTTCCCCCAGACC
>CAYJNE010000118.1:0-2469 GCA_964371345.1 uncultured Desulfovibrionaceae bacterium
ACGTGATAACTGCTCAACCACAGCTCTTAATGGTTCTGGGATACGTTTATTCATATAAATAAAATTCTACTAATAAAATAAAAAAATCAAAATTTGCATTGATATTAGGCAGTGTGTTAAAAATAAACAATCAACAATATGTTCAAAAAAAACTAACCTTAAATAATTTGTTCAAAAAGGGTAAGATACAAGGAAGTGTAATATTTTGTAAGGGGAGTGGGGTCTTCCCCCCTCGACCCGAACAAAATATTACACTAACGCAGTAGATTGCCCTTTTTCAACAAATTATCGGATTAAAACACGCCAGGGAGTTTGATACCCCCACTAATAGCATTCATTTCACGGTCCATGCTGTCTTTGGCTATGCGCCCAGCTTCATTTACAGCGGCCACAATTAGGTCTTGGAGCATTTCCACATCGCCGCCTTCAAGGGCTTTGGGGTCAATGGTGAGCTTGCGTAATTCTTGCTTACCAGAAACTTCGGCAGTTACCATGCCGCCGCCGCTGGAGGCTTCAAAGCTTTTTTCGCCAAGTTCTGCTTGCATTTTGGCAATTTTGTTTTGCATAATTTGGGCTTGGCGTAGTAGGTCGTTCATATTTTTCATAATAATCTCCTTTATTTATCCATAGGGCGTATTCTTATAATGGATGCATCTAGTATGTTAAGGCAGTCTTGCATGTCTTCTCTAGCTGCAAATTCTTGCTTGAGTACGGCTTCTGGCTTGTGAGTTTGTGTAATATTTTCAATACTTATTTTTATTGTGCCACCGCAAAAGTCAGCACATAATTTTTCTAAAATGGGGCGAGCTTGCTCCAATTTTTCATAGCATACGCTGGAAAGCGCACTTAATTGTAAAGTATCTTCGCTAAATATTCCTCTAGTTTGGTGCAAAATATGGCTTGGGATAATGTCTTTGCCTTCTATTTTACCTTGCTCCGCTAAATAATTACGAAAATCCTCCCAAGTGGGGTTAGTTAGCGGTTCTGTTTTTTTTTCTATATTTTCAGTTTGTTGTACTTCTTGTATTGGCTCTGTTTTTGGTATTACTTCTAATCTTTCTTCAATTATCTCTAATTCAGACGCTTTTAGCTCGGGCTCAGGAGTTTTTTTTTCCGCAGTTTGTGCAGTGGTGCTTAATTTTGCATTATCCACTTCATGCAAAGGTAAAAGCCTTGGCATAAGAGCTAGGTTGAGTAGTAATAACTCCAAGGCCGCCGCAGGCTCTGGGCTATGTATAACTTTACGCCCAGCATCAAGTGTCATGTGCCATGCGGCGTGCAAATGCGCACTGGAAAATAAGGGAGCCATTTCAAGCCAAAGTTTTGCTTCGTCTTCGCTTAAACTTAGGGAGGGCAAAATATCTTTGCCAGCTTCACGCAAGAGGAAGAGTGTGCGCCAAAGGCTTGTGAGCTCTCTTAGGAAAAAGCCAATATCAACGCCTTGTTCGCTAAGATTTTTACTAAATTCTATGATGGCGGCGCAGTCATTTTGGGCAATGCTTTGAATGAGGGAGTGGAAAAAATCCTGCCCAGCAAGGCCAAGCACCATGCGTGTGGTTTCAAGGCTAAGTGTTTTTTCGCCAAGGGCTAAACTTTGCCCAAGTAGTGACATTCCGTCACGCACTGAACCTGCGGCTCGTCTTGCGATTAGTGTGACGGCGGGGCTTTCATATTCAATGTTTTCTTGCGTAAGTACATGGGTGAGGTGTTTTGCAAGTTGCTCCTCCGACAAACGCTTGAAAATAAAGTGCTGACAACGGCTAATAATGGTAATGGGAAATTTATGCACCTCGGTGGTGGCAAAAATAAATACAACCCGTGGTGGTGGCTCCTCCAGCGTTTTTAAGAGGGCGTTAAAGGCCGAGCGGGAGAGCATGTGTGCTTCGTCAATAATAAAGACCTTATAGCGGCCTTCCATAGCCGCATAGCCAATATGCTCACGCAAGGCACGGGCATCTTCAACGCTATTATTGGACGCACCGTCAATTTCTGTAACGTCCACATGATTGCCTTGGGTGATTTTGTGGCATTGGTCGCAATTATTGCAAGGCTCACTGGTGGGGGCTTGCTCGCAATTTAGGGCTTTGGCAAAAATGCGTGCAATGGTGGTTTTACCCACACCCCTTGTCCCACTAAGCAAATAGGCAGGCGCAATGCTCTCCTCAGCCGTGGCACGGGAGAGCACTGTGGTAATCATTTCTTGCCCTGTAACCTCAGCGAAAGTCTGGGGGCGATAGTGGGAAGCAAGGGATGCGTGTGTCACATTTATTTCCTAAATTAAACCACATAGCGTGAAAGCCATTTTTCATAATCGGGGTTGCCGCCCTTTACTACTCTGAAGAAATGGTCTTGCAAATTAAGGGCTATGGGGCCAGCTTTTCCTGCGCCAATGGTACGTTTGTCCACTTCACGAATGGGGGTAAGCTCGGCGGCGGTGCCAGTAAAGAATGCTTCGTCAGCGGTGTAGAG
>CAYJNE010000118.1:2569-5209 GCA_964371345.1 uncultured Desulfovibrionaceae bacterium
ATAGTCTCTTCTGTGTGTGGGATTTTAAGGCCCAATATTTTCATGGAGTTAAAGAGACGAGTAACGTGCTCGTCAAGGCGAAATACAGCGGAAGTATTATCCATGCATTGATAGGTGCGAATACCTTCAAAAACTCCAGTTCCGTAGTGCAAAGCGTGAGAAAGTACGTGCACATTGGCTTCATTCCAAGGGACCATCTTGCCGTCAAACCAAATAAATTCTGTCTTTTGCATGAAATACCTCGTAAAAATTAATATACTGTGTGTGGGAGGTGTAGCTACCCACACAGCCATTGAAAATACTTGAAAGGAGCATGGAAAGCAAGCATCTTGTGTTTGTTTTATTTGGGGGGTATTATGCTTGGCATGTGCTGTTGATTTTATTTTTTGGCGGCCTTACGGCCTTTACGGTACTTATGAGTAAAATATGCTTCGGATAATTTTTATAATCATGCTTATCTGCCTAACCAACTGGCAAAGCACATTAGCCGCAGAAAGTGCGGATAATGTGGGTGATTTCTTGCGCAGCCTTGAACAAGGCGGGCAAGGGCCAATTGAAGGCAATGAAGAAGTCCCCCAAAGTTTACCCGGTGAAGAAATACACCCCGAAGACATGCAAAAAGCCTTTCCAACGCCGCTTAAGCAAGACGCACCCCGTATGGATTTTATTCCCAATGCGGCCCCGCTTTTTCCTGTGATACCTTTGCAAGAAAGCACGCAAAATAATACTGCCCCAAGTATTCAAAGTCCAAAAGAAGTGCCAAGCCCAAAACTTAGCACTTCGAAGCAAAATACTGCGCCCAATAGTATTAAAATTGAACCCATTAAAGAGGCTGAGACCTTAGCGGTAAACAAGGTCAAATCGCAAATTGATTTGAAAAATCCAAGCCTTGAACTTATGATTGGGCAAATGATTATGGCTGGTTTTACAGGTGGAGACCTTGAAAAAGAGGCCGCCATTTTAAAACTCATTGCCGCTGGAAAGGTGGGTGGGGTATTCTTGGTGGCAAGCCCACAAAATGGGAGTGCTGCTAACTCCAAGGAAGCACCCAGTGCCAAGCAAGAAAATATATATAACCCCAGCCAGTTGCGTGTGCTTACGGCTACATTGCAGGGGGCTGTAGCCAATAAAGATTTGCCATTATTTATTGCTGTGGAGCAGGAAGGCGGAATGGTGCAATCTTTGCGGCCAGACTTGGGTTTTGCTGGCCTTCAAGCGGCGGCAAAACTTGGTCAGGGAAGCCTTGAGCAAACGGAAATTGCCGCTCGTAGTGCTGGCCTTGAAATGGCTGGACTTGGTATTAACTTTGCCCTTGGGCCAGCAGGTGATGTGAATATAAATCCGCTAAGTGAAGATATTGGCAAGAAATTTCGCTCCTTTGGGCCAAATCCGCAAAGCGTGGCGGCGCATGCCTTGGCCTTTGGGCGTGGGCTTTATGCGGCTAAGGTCGTGCCATGTTTGCGTAATTTTCCTGGTACGGGCAGTCGTATGGGCGGATTTTCCGCAGATATGAGCAAGGGTAGCAGCCAAAACTTGCTTTACAATGTCCCCGACATAGGTGCATCATGGAATAATCGGGAGCTTGTGCCCTATGCTGAGGCTGCTAAGGGAGGGTGGCAAGGGGCCATGCAGCCAGCCTTTGTGTACCACCGTGGGCTTGATGCGTTAAGTCCTGTACCACTTTCAAGGGCTTTATTAAGTGGTATTTTACGGGCTCGTTTGGGCTTTGACGGCATTGTGCTAAGCCAAGATGTTAGAGCCATGCAACCCACATATAGCCTTGATAATGCCGTGGTGCAGTCTGTGCTTGCAGGTGTTGATATTATTCTTGTAACTGAGCCTGCGCATTTACGGGCAGAGTCTGCATTGCCGCAGAGTTTGGATGATATACCGCTAGAATCCATGCTTGGTGGCGGCAAGGACTTAGCCAAACAGCTTTTGCAACAAAGCCTAGGCAAAGCCATGCCTGGCATGGGTTTTGGAATGGGCCTTGAGCAAAAAATACAAACAGGCCATGCCGATGAAGCTGCAAAAGTTTATAATATATTACTAAATGCTGTGAAGAGTGGGCGCATTCCCATGGAGAGTATTCGCAACTCTTGGCGGCGCATCTTAAAAACCAAGCAAGAATTTTTGCAAAATAAAGTTAATGATAATAATATCAAAAAATAGAGGTTGATATGCTATCCAAACAATGTCCGCAATGCGCTATTATTTTACCCATACGCGAGAAAATTTGCCCAGAGTGCGGGCAGAAAGTACCCACATGGCGAGCTGTGAGAAATTTTGTAGAAACAAGTCGCTTGGGTCTCGCTTTACTGTGCATAGTATTGATACTTTTTGTGGGTCTTGGGTGGTTTGTGCGAGCTCAAACTGGCTCACGCATACCTTTGTTTGTGGTATTTTTGTTGGTGGCTCCATTGGTACCTTGGATTTTGAAGGTAGCTTACGGTTTTGCCGCTGATGATGATAAAAATAATGATGAAAAATAGTTATGAGCATTAGCAGACGACAATTTTTGCAATCTCTCATTCTATCTGGCCTTGGTATGGGGTGTGGAGTGAGTTATGCCGCCGAAGAAAAAAAGCATTATGACCGTGTGGTGGATCATATTCCAGCCATACCAGTGCTTATGTTCTA
>CAYJNE010000119.1:0-5169 GCA_964371345.1 uncultured Desulfovibrionaceae bacterium
CGAGATTTAAGCCTATTAATAAAGGCCGTCTGTTGCCCAATACTCATGCGATACCAGTCATCCTCACGCAAGAGCATAATATCACTCTTGTAGGGTAGGCCTTCTAAAAACTCTGCTAAAACACCAAGTTCCGCAAGGTTTTTGCCCTGAGGTGTGGGGCTATTGGGGTCCCGTGCGGCTTTGGTGGAGGCTGAGAGAATGCCTTGGAAAAAGTCCTTGGCGTCAGTTTGCTTGGTACGCTCGGCATTATCTATAATGATGCTTAATTGTTGGCTTAAATCGCTAAGTTGATTTTTTGTAAGAAGTACTGCCACTTCCACCGTGGGTACTTGTGTACCCTTGGCAAGCTTTTGTAAATCCATATCGGCTATCCATGAATCCACCACCGAAGGGGCACGGTTAGCATTGGCTTTGCCTAGATATTCAAGTTGCATAGCATAACCCAAAGCTTGGGCCATTTGCTCTGCCTCTTGCTCTGCTGTGAGTTTTGTGTTGGGCTTATTCTTCTCGTCTGCTGGCTTGGTTACAAGCTTGCCCTCAAGGGTCATTTTAACCATATTTACAATACCAGAGGTTAAAGCTTTGGATACGGCGGCAAAATTTTTAGCTCCTTCGGCTGGTGTATTTGCTTGAACTGCTTGATAATTGGAGCGATTGTCAGAAAGTTTAGTCAAATTGCGGTAGGCCTTTTCTGCTTGGGTATGATCCTTTTTGCCTGAAGGAGATTTTATGTGTAAGGCAGAAATCCAAACGCCCTTGGCTCGTGCATAGTCGCCAAGTTCTGGCATATCCATTTTTACTGTGGCATATGGATCTGTTGCGGGTAGGGGGCCAGCGTCAGAAATTACAATGAGCATACGGCTTGCATAGTCACTCCAACTCAATTTATCCAAGGCCAATTTTATGCCCGAAGGTGAGTTTTCCGCAAAAGTATGCGTGGATTTTGTGGCCTCTTGTACCTTGGCAAGCTCTGTTTCAAGTAGTGTACGGTTATCGGCTGTGGTGAAGTCGCTAATGACAAGGCTTTCATACTCAGTGCCTGGGCTTGCTTTAAGGCTACTTCTAAAAGCTACAACGCCAAAGGCCACATCATCATTGAGTTCATCTTTTTGGAGCTGGTTATATATATCTTTAATAACATCAAGGCTTTGGTCAATGTAGGGCTTCATGGAAATGGTGGTATCAATTACAAAGGCAATGGCTGTGCGTGGCTTAGTTGGCTTTGCGTCCTTTTGTTCACTGTTACCAGGGTCAATGGAGGCCACTTCTAAAAATTTAACGCCCTCAAAGGGGTCAGTCATATTCAATATGGGCATGAGGTAAAAACGCTCGGCAGAAACAGCACCCTTACTATCCACGGGCTCTGTGGCAATAATGGGATAATTTTCAAGCCCTTTGCCTGCGGTGAGGGCTGTGTGAATGTCTGTTAATTGTTTTTCCATGTTGTTGGCTGTGCAAAGGGTGTTTAAGTCCTTTTCTGTGCGGAAAAAAAGCAGGGGATCACGCCCACTGCGTGGGGTTAGGAGTAGGGTTAGGGATTGATTCCAAGGGGTTGTATTCTTACTTTCAATATATCCAATGGCTGGGCCACCCACAGGGCCTACTTTAAGCCATGCGTCCTTACTTGCATTATCCTTTGTTCTTTCAAATACATAAAAAACAGAAAATGGCTTCACACTAGCGTTAATAACCTTGGATTTACTATCTGGGCTTTGTAAAATCTGCGCATTGGGGTGAGTGATAATGCGTTGATATAATGTTTTTTTACCGTCTTGTAGCAGTGGCGTTGCGGCCCATGCGTTGGCGGTTAAAATGAGTGAACATATAATAGTAAGAATTATGCGCATAATTGCTCCATTAATTGGCAGTGGGTTTTGTGGTAGGGCCAAACCATTTTTCATATATTTTGGCGGAGGTTCCGTCTTCTTCCATTTTATCAAGGGCCGCATCTACCATGTCACGTAGGTCTTCTTTATTTTTAGCAAAGGCGTAGGCAAATTGCTCCTCAGCTAAGCTTGGTTCCAATATGCGTACGTCATGGGATTTTTGCAGTGTTTGCAAAACAGGCAAGCTGTCCAAAATGGCTTCAATGGTGCCTTCTTTTAACATGGATATAATATTTGAGTTTTGGCGCAAAGCGTATATTACGCTACCTTTAAGTTTACCAAATGCGTATTCCTCGGCCACGGAGCCTTTGAGCACGCCAATAATACTATATTGTAGTGCATTAACATCATTAATATGGCTATCCTTCAGTACAGCGGCGTAGAGGCCTGATTTAATACGAGATTTTGAGAATAAAAAGCGGTTTTTTCTACTTTCTGTAATAATTACATTGGAGAGCACCATGTCGCATACGCCATTACTAAGGCCAGCCATAGAAGTAGCAAAATCAAGGTTTTGGGCGTTTATTTTTGCTTCAAGCTTCATGCCTTCAAGTATATCCATATCAAAGCCGATGAGTTTGCCGTCCACATCACTATATGCAAAAGGCGCGTTGTCGCTTGGGATACAAACGTTAATGTTATTAGCGGCTAAAGCCATATTGGGCAGAAGGAAAATAATGAAAAGTAGCTGTAAAATCTTCATAATATTCTCGTGAGATGTTAAAAATTATTTGTATTATTTCCAGTTATTAAGTATGTTTTGAGCCTTTGTATTGCCACCCTTTGCTGATTCTTTAAGCCAAGTATGCAAGCGTTCTAAGTTCGAATTTGCTTGAGCTTCGCCGCTATTCTTGGCCTTTGTGTACCATGCATACGCTTCACTTGGGTCTGGCAAAATGCTACCCTTGGGGGAGGTGTCGCTTGGGTCATAATACTTTGCCAGTTGAAGCATAGCCGCAGGAACGTTTTTTTGCGCGGCATTTTCTAGCAGTAGGAAAACAGCATCCAAATCTTCATCGCTAGGTTTTTCGCCTAAATCTGCTTTAAGGTTTGTGGCAAGCTCAAGGCTTGCAATTCCTGTGTTATCGTTGCGCAAAAACTCACGCACTTTTTGCATGGGGCTTAGTGTGGGAGTTTTGGCAGCGGGTTTAGTTTCTGGAGTAGCAGGAGCTTCTGGGGTAGTTTGCTCTTGCTCGGTTTCAGGAACTTGCTTGTCTGGGGATGCTTGCTCCTCCGTGCTTTGCTTGGGAACTTCGGGGCTTGTGTTATCCTTATTCAAAAACCACCATAAACCCGCACCAGCTAGTAATAAAAGGATAATTACAGCAATAATAATGGGTAAGGCATTCTTTTTTTGTTCAGGAGCAACTTCTGGTAATGGCTCTTCAACTATAGGGGCAGGTTCTGGCTCAGGCTCAGGTTCTGGCTCAGGCTCAGGTTCTGGTTCAGGAATAGGCGCAGGCGCAGGTTTTGGCTTTTCAGCACTGCCTATGCCATGCCCACCATGCATTGATGAATAAACAATGTCTTGAATAACAAGTGGTTGCGCAACGGGCGTACTATCTCCGCCTTTAATAAGCAATTTATAAGTGCTAAGGGCATCAAGGTTATCCACAATGCTTGCATCAACGCTTAGGCGCAGGGCATTGGCATCACTATCCCACGCGCTAGGTGTAAGATATACTTCTGAATTTTGCCAACCATTGGGGGCTAGGCATAAGCCGTCTGATGCACGGTATAGGGCAAAAGTTGGGGGATTTACACAAGACATTTGCGGCACGTTGATGATGCCATAGCCAGCACCCTTATGGGGATCTGCGGTGAAATTTGCGGGCATATAAATCCTTTATACAATAGGCAAATTAAGGTTGTTTGTATTAAATTGCTCTAATATTTTAGTGAGTTTTGCATTTTCTTCATGGTCAAAGCTGTCATCAACGTCCACATTGGCGGAAATGGTGTGAAATAGCGTGCGTGACCAATCAACAAACCATGCTTGGTCATAGGGTTTTTCTTCATCACTAATATCAGGTTGATTTTTAACTTCAGGCGGAGGATTAAATACCACAAAGGGTCGCCCTTGTATAATCACAGTGCGCTTGGCTTCATCCATAAAGCGAGGGTCAAGCCCCATCCAATCCACAAAGGAATTGATGCCATTGGCCGCAATGCTAACTTGCTTCCAGACGAGCCGCTCACGGCTGAGGTTACCATAGCGTGAGGTATCCCGTAGGCTTTGAGCCATTTGAGCTGGTATTTTAAGGCGTTCTACAGCCGTGGCTAGTTCATGCACAAAGAGGCCAAGCTCACGCTCTGGAAATTGAAAATACCTTTGCGCATTGTGGCTTGCGGCTAAGGTGTTCATTTGTTCAATCCAATATGTAATAACAAGCTCGGTAAAGCGAGAGGCCTCATCTTTAAGCGTAGTTTCTTCTGCTTTAGGTGTTTCCTCAGTTTCACCAAATATATTCTTAACTAAGTCAGATGCTTGAAATGATTTACCCACAATGGAGCTTGAAGGCTCTGCTTGCTGCAAGCGTTCATGCTCAGCACTGAAATAAATGTCATATAAGTCATAATCTTGCACTTGCAGTGCGCGTAAAAACTCCCCAAAGCGTTGAGTTTCTGCAATTTTTGAGATGATGCCAATGAGGTTTTTACCAAGTTCTTCCTTGCGGGCTCTTTCTTCTTCTTTATTATCGCTTTTCCAGTGCGCACTTAGGGCTGTGCTAATGCGCTCAAGGCTTTGGGCCAAGGTAATGGCAATTTGCCCACGCTTTAATGCAGGGTTGCAAAGCGGGCGTAAGGCATTTCTGAGTAAGGAAACACCACCGTCATTTAAGGACATGGCGGCGTCCCAAACGGTTTTAGGATTTGCCACATGAGCTTGCACTAAAGCGGAGTTTAAAAAGGCCGCCTGCACTTCTTTTACATAGCCTTCTTGCTCAGAGCGAATGCTCACCTCTTTGTCGCCTTCAAAGTTAAAAATAGCTTCGCAGCGGAAATTGGGGTTTCTTAATAAAAATACGTTGTTAAATGGGTTTTTGCCGTCCCAATTGCTGGGCCAATCGTCATTTTTGCCAAAGAAGTCAAGAAGCGATGATTGCAACCTTGTTGTCCAGCGCGTTTCTACCGAGGGTGTGCCCTTTTTCTTTTCAAATTCCATATCCATTTTGGTGAGGATAAAGAAAAGCGAAGGGCCTGTTTCTGCATTGGCTTTGGCTCTTCTGGCAGGGCTTTCGCCATGGGTGGAGGCTATCCACTGTTGCACAGCCTTGGGTAA
>CAYJNE010000120.1:0-5128 GCA_964371345.1 uncultured Desulfovibrionaceae bacterium
ACTCCTTGTGTGTTTATACTCTAACACACATGTCCAAATTTTGGGGAGCACCTCTCATATCAGTTTTTATGTTCGTTTGAGCTGCATAGGTTTCTTCTACGTTTATAATCATTTCTTCTAATTTCTCATTCCATAATTCCAATGTGTATAATTGTATCAGAACATCAGCATCAGTACCCATTAAAACTAAATTTTCAGTAATGACTTGTAATGTTTTGATGGCAGATATGGCTGGTAGTGCAGCATCAAACACTCCAATCCCTGTATATACTATTGGGGTGTCTTTAGAATGGAGCATGAATTCGCTTCCTCTGGCTTGGATGTGCCTAAAAGAAAAAATCATCTCTGGGAAAATGATTTCGAGGTTGCACATGCTCTCAATGCGATGGAAGGGTATAAAAGAGCCTCTGGACGAAGCCACGCGTTTATCCGTCTTGGCCCATAGATTACGTCCGTCATCGTCGTGGGAGTACCTTATATAAGCTTCGGCAAGTTTTTCAGGTGTCTTGCTAGACTGGATAAACAAAAGGCAACAACAAAGCTCATGCATAGTATGCCAAAGGGTAAATGCGCCTTCAACAAGTCCATTCTCCAAAAGTATTATTATTTCATAAAAAGTTTGGCAAGCTCTTTTATGTATGTAATAGGATAGGTGATGTAAATGTGAATCATCAAACTCAGCATTGTCTTCACTTGTAACCATAATGATTTCATCAACTGTTTGCGCAAGGTCTAAATTGATGAAATGTATAGTACGCATAGCATCAAATACACCTTGCCAAGGAATAATCTCCTTGCTCAGAAGCTTTTTAGTCTCTTTTTTTGAAGCGTTAATGGATTTTCCTATCGATTTAGTTTGTTCCTTGAAAATTGCATTGGCATCCTTTTCAAAAAGTTCCAGTGCATCTTCTAAAAACTCAGCAGGGTCTTGATCCCCTATATTTAAGTCGTCTTTTTCGTGTTGCATCTTAAAAAATAAAATATCTTTTAAAATACTACTTGCAATAAACATGGTTTTGCCTCGTGCTCCTCATGAAAGAGGGATTTTTTGAATCATTCTATAACGAAAGGGTAGCCGTAAAAAAGCAATGGTCAAAAACCAAAAAAGGCTTAGATTTATACATCTAAGCCTTTGAAATTTTAATGGTGCCGCGGGACAGAATTGAACTGCCGACACGGGGATTTTCAGTCCCCTGCAACCTACTTTCATCTAATTGCACCATTTTGTATTATTCTGAAATTTTAATATATTACAAAAAAATGACTTGCTAGTTTTTGCACCTTTTTGTATAAAAACACCATGTCGAGGTTGGAAATAGGGTTGGAATTTTAAAGTCGTAAAAGGTTAGTAAATGGCGAGTAAACGGACAAAAACAAATTACCCTGGGGTCTTTTTTCGTGATGTAGAACGGGTCGGCAAACTGGGTTTAGAGAAGATGTATTACATTGTCTTCAAGAAAGATGGCAAAACCATTGAAGAAAAGGCAGGTCGTCAATATGCCGATAACATGACCGCAGCAAAAGCTTCTGCTATACGCTCAGAGCGTATTGAGGGTAAACGTGAGGCCCCCAAAGACATTAGAGCTAAACGTCAAGCAGAAAAATTAATGCGCTCCACTCGCCCCACTTATGCTCGTATATGGGAAAAGTATAAGGAAAAAAACGATGGCAAAAAAAAGTCACTGTCACGAGATGCATATACTTTCAAAAATCACTTAGGTGCATTTCACCAAGCAACTCCCGATGAAATTTCTACTGAGGCCATAGAAAATTTGCGAAAAAAAGTAGAAGCAAAGGGTCTTGCCCCCGCTACAGTAAAACAAGTTCTTGTTCTTTTGAAACTGCTTACACGGTTTGCCGTACGCTCTGGCATGTGCGATGCCGCCATACTTGGTAAGTTAATTTTTGAGATGCCAGATGTCAAAAATGAAGTTACAGAAATGATGACCGAAGCACAGCTTTCTGCCTACCTCAAAGCACTTGATACTCACCCTGACCAAGAGGGCGCAGCATTTTTACGTATTGCCCTAAGTACAGGAATGCGCAAAAGTGCCATTATGAACCTCATGTGGGAAGATGTAGACTTTGAGCGCAATTTCATCTCTCTACGAGGAGATATTGCAAAAAATGGAGAAACACACGAAATCCCCATGAGTAGCACTACCCGCTCTCTACTACTAGCATTACGGACGCAAAATACAAGCCCGTATGTATTTCCAGGCAAAAACGGGGGCCCAAGAAAGGCATTTCGCCGCATAGCAATAAAAATTCGTAAAGATGCTGGCCTACCAGATAACTTTCGCCCATTGCACGGACTGCGACATACATTTGCATCACTTCTAGCCTCAAGTGGCAAGGTGGACATGCTAACCTTACAAAAACTTTTGACCCACTCAACCCAAGACATGACCCAACGCTATGCACATTTAGCAGATAAAGCCATGCACCAAGCTGCTAGCGTTGTAGATGATATTCTTGGCCAGAAGGATGATAGTGAGGATAAATAATTAAATTTTAGAATGCCTTCAAATAAATCAGTACCAGCATTAATTGTTGGGTCAACATATTTACGCGTGCTTGCTGGCAATTTATCTAAAGCCTTGCCTGCTCCCTTAATTAAGATGCAGCTTAGAACCAAGTACGCACAATAGGCATAAAAATTGGTGCAAAAACAACAAGAAAACCAAGAATAGAAAAGTATAATAATATGTAATTATTATAAACTTTTTTTACTGCGTCTTTAGAAATCACTCCATTTTCTAAATCTTGGTCTATTTTTTTATACATATAATTTAATGCACTTATTATACATACTAAAATAATAACAACTAAAATTCCTCCATATTCTGGGTCAGGCTTTTCAAAAGGCGGTCTAGTAGAAAGGTTAGCATCTATCCAAGTTATACCAAGCACAGTGGAAAATTCATACAGGGCATTGTAAGTTAAGCCTGCGGCAAGAATAATCAAACTGCCAATCCAACTAAAATCTGTTTGATTTGACATAACTACTCCTAAGAAGAGGAGAAAACCTCCTCCTCTTTAGTTTAATGCATTTTTAATTTATTTTCTTTGATACCAACCATCAGGGTCTAGCATGCTCTCTGGCTTATTAATTTTTTTATATGTTTTTTTTGTTGCATTCCAAATTTCGTCTGCCTTTGAAAGTGCATACCCACCAATACCTGCCCATGATGCAGGTGGTATCCCCTCTAAAGCGAAGCCTTCAACCGCGTCTGAAACATTTTTGATGGTTTTAGTAGCAGGCTCTATGTACCGTGCAGCCGCTGGAGCTAAATATGAAGCTTTTGGAGCTGCCACTCCAGCAATAGCTCCTGCACCAGATGCCATGCCTCCTCCAACAAGAGCACCTGTGGCAGCAGTTGCAGCTACACGTGGGGCTACATCTTCAACAGCTTTGCCCCCAGATGGTTGCGTTTTATCTTCTTTAGCTTCATCTACCGCAGTACCTATCGCCCATGGAACCCCAATCCCTTTTACTGCCGCACCGCCTATTGCTCTAGCAACCTGCAACCAACTAAGACCAGTCCTATCAAAACGGCTAACAGGGTCATCGGCACAATAATCATATAAATCATTATCACCGCGCCTGTCCTTCGCAGGGTCAAGCGTTACAAAACGTCCTACCCTTGGGTCATAGTAGCGGTGGCCAAATCTTGTAAGTCCTGTGTACGGATCAGTCATACCACTAGCAAAGCCTTGAGGTATAAAAAGTTTTGATAGACTATCTGATAATACATTACCAAAGCTGTCATAGTCAATACGTTTAACCATTTTCCCCTTTGAATTGATAAGCGCACGCACAGAGCCCACCTGGTCATGCCCCACATAAAATCGTTCTTTATTAGCCCCCCAAGTTCCGCTGGCAAGACCAAGTTTTTTAATAATATCACCATCTATAAATATATATGCTGGAAAAATATGTTCTTCGCTCTCATATATCCAAGTGTAGGTAATATTTTTAATGTTATCCACTAATTGAAGCGGAGCCATGTCTTTTCGCCATTGGCACTCCCAAGCAAGTTTATTGTCGCAGTAGATGCGCACTGGCATTATACCATCATTTATCCGCTCGTTAGGAATATCTGATAAAAGCGAAGGTGTATTCCATGTGTATGCCTCATTCGCTCCAAGACCCGCTACAGCTGGTAAGTCCGTCGGTTTACGATCATACTCGTAGCGAATCCTATCATAGCTAGGTAATACAACGCCAACCAATTTTTTATCTTCAAAATTAAATTTGATTCTTCCCCACAAGTCAATGCATGGAACACTTTCTGGATATTCACGAATACGCTTTTCAAGCTTAGCAGACCTGATATTTTGCTCTCTTGACCATATTTGCCCAAACTCATCATAACGCATTTTAAGCCCACCAGCTGCATATAAACGCCCATTATCCGTATACTCATAGTCATTGCCCTGTAAATCCCGCAACCTTTGCCCAAGGTAATTGTAACTATAAGATTCAACTAGTTTATTATTCTTGTAAACTCTAGCTAACCGCCCCTTAACATCATAGGCATATTTAAAAACATTCTGCTCTTTTTGCCATGTCTCTGTTTTTTGAATGATTTTCCCCTTTTCATCATGCACAAGTTCACCCTTGAAATTTTCAACCATATTCGTAGCATCATCTTTAGTTTTAAGCATAGATACTCCCAATAAAAAATGATTAAATCAATCAACATCTAGATACGTCCTTTGACTCTTTCAATCGGTATTCAATGCTAAGAAAAAAGTACTTTTGTTTTTATTTAAGTATGTTATTTGTATTTTTCAAAAATATTTTCACAACATTGACAAGCACAACCTATAAAGGTATACTTGATTAACTATAAAAAATAATTTCGCATGCAAAATTGTCAAGACTATTAAAAAATATTTTATATAAAGCTTAGCTTATAGTGGGCATCCACATGGATACCCACTATTTTAGTTATGCCGACTCTGCTTTTTCTAAAGAATTATTTTCGTCATCAACTGTTAATGTTTTCTCGTCATCATCAAGAACGACGTCAGTCTTGCACTTTTCCTCAAGTGCTACTGCGGCGGTTGCGGCAGCAAATACGCCAATAACACCAGTGATTACACCACCAATAAATGTCCA
>CAYJNE010000121.1:0-5095 GCA_964371345.1 uncultured Desulfovibrionaceae bacterium
ATTCTTGGTCATCCGCATAATATTTATTTACAATTTCTTTGTGAAAATGGAATTGTAGGGCTATGCTTAATTCTTATATTTTTGTTTGGTATTTTCTGGTGGGGGTATAAGAAATACAGAACACTCATCACACAAAATGCTTTAACTTCAACAGATAAGAACTTAGAACATAAATTATACTGGAAAATTGGGACCTTGTTTTGGTGTGGCTTTGGTGCTTTTTTAGCCAGCGGCATTGTGGGACATAGCTTTTACCAGCGTTGGTGGCTGGCATTAGTTATGGCTTACCTAGGTGTTATGATTGGAATTGCTGTGCAGGCTACTCGCCACAACCAAGAAAAAACATCGTAACAGCATCTTAATCCTGCAATTGTGAAGCCCACCAATGTATGCCAAGGCAAAGTAAAGCCGCAGTTTCACAGCGTAGAACTCTATTTCCAAGACTCATGGGCCTAAAACCTGATTGATAAAAACTTTGAATTTCATTGCCAGAAAAGCCACCTTCTGGGCCTATGGTATAGAGGGTTTTTCCTGGTTTACCCGCAAGTTTTGGGGTAAGCATGGGCACACTTTCCTGAACTTCCCAAAGCAAAAGCCTTTGTTCAATGTCTGAACTATGCTCTA
The DNA here is from genome assembly GCA_964371345.1 of uncultured Desulfovibrionaceae bacterium. Classification (GTDB taxonomy): domain Bacteria; phylum Desulfobacterota; class Desulfovibrionia; order Desulfovibrionales; family Desulfovibrionaceae; genus CAYJAD01. The sequence continues at coordinate 625 of CAYJNE010000121.1, forward strand.
TAAGCTCTTTAATACCGCCAGTTAATATGCGTATGTTGGGAATCCAAGGATTATGGCATTGCTTCATGCCTGCAATGCACTGGGCTTGCCAATGCTCTTTAATTTTAGGTGGAATGCGCCCTTGGCTGCTATATTCCCCAGTCCAAAGCCATATTTCGTGTACACCAAGCTCCACAGCCTTTTCCATAAAAAAGCCACGTCTTTCAAATTTACTCCAAGCCAGAGCCATAATAGGTAAGGATTGTGGGCGAGGAATTTCTTGATCATTTATCAAGCGCAAACGCACAGTAAATCTATTGATGCTTTCAATTTCACATTCGCCTCGTCTACCCTTGCCGTCAAGAATAATAAGTTGTTCACCAGCCTTCATGCGCAAAGAGTGAGCTGCGTGCATGGCTTCTTGGCCGTGTAGAGAACATTGTGTGGACCATTGTTCCGTTGGTAAATAAAAAGCGTGGGGCATAATTAATTCCTATTGTGAGCTTGTGCGTGCTTTGCGTACCGATATAAATACATCACGCAATGATACAATACGCCGATAATTTTTACGAATTTCAAGTCCTTTAGCAGAAAGGCTGTCTTCTTGTACTTCCATATAACAACGTCTAATATAGCGATCTGCCAAAATGCTATCAATAATATTAATAATCGTGTCCACAAGGGACGGGAAGAAGTTTACTATTTCGTGCGAAAGGTCGGTGAGCAAGGCCACAGCCTCGTGGGTCATTTGATGATAACTTACATGCACACCTTTGAAGTGATGCCCACTTAACTCCTCAAGAATACGCACTTTTCTTGCTTGTTGGATGTAGCTAAAGCGTTTTTGCAATTCTCTATACGCTTCACGGTGTTTGTCAAAGGCGTCTTCTTTATCTGGAGCTTGTAAATAATTACTAACAACACTATGAACCTTGGCAAAAAAGTCATCGCTATAGCTTATAATACGCCTTTGATGCTTGGTAAGCCATGAATAGAGGAACTTAACTCTTTTTTCCTCTGTGTCTGTATTTTCTATAATTTCTGTACGTTTGTAAATAATACGGCCCATATATTCACCACGCACAATGTCATTTAAGCGCAAGAACATATTACTACTATCACGAATAATGTTAAGCCCTTGTAAAGGTACTCCTGTAAGTGGGTGTAATATTTCTTGCTTTGCTACAGACAAAGCACGTTCTTGGCGTACGTTGGTGCTATCATATGCATGTTGATGATAGGTAACGCGGATTATAACAACACGATTTTCTTCATCTAAAAAATAACCACCCTTTTCAATGGCATTTAGGGCTTCCACTTGGTCAGTATCAACACTAATAAGGGCAATTTTTTCAACCCTTGGGTAGCGGCTATGGTCGCCAACGCCTATGTATGTGGTTATGGTGCGGTCAGTTTGTCCAAGTACCCTTAAGAGGAATTTTTCCCCCATATTGTGCAACTTGCGGGCAAAAAGCGCGCTAGATGTGCGCCGTTCTGAAACCACAGGAAAACCATATAATTCCATTAGATATTGATATACAAACATTCTATTGCGTTCATACATTTCGCTATCGCCGTGTACAAACTTACCAATGCGCATACCAAATCTTTTAAGCTCATTATCAATATCTGAGGGCAGGGAAGCAAAAATACCCGTTAAGTGAAATTGCCCTGAAGCATCAGTGGATAGTACATGAGCTCGATCAAGCTTTAATAAATACGATATGAGGGCGGGGTAGTAGTCTAAAAGGGATGTGTCAAGTCTGCCGCAATTTTGGCGAAATTCGTCATGTATGGCACGGGGCAGGCGTGTGGCAATGGTTTGCACATTACGTTTAATAATGGGTTCTTCCAAGGGGCAAAAGTCGCCCTCTGGCGCATGAACAGTATTTAGCACGGGGTGTATAACATCATATTGAAAAATTTCAGAAAGATATTGCAAAGGGCGGTCAAAAGCCACGAGAGAAAAGCCAGGTAAGTGGCTATATTCCCACATATCATTGTCAAATGAGGGCAAAAGCTCTCTGCCTTCAACCAGTGGATAATTTTTTGTGGTTTGATATGGCTTGACTAAGCAGTGGCGTATATGCACAGAGTTGAGTAAAGCGTATAAGTCCTCAAGGGTGTTAATTTCAATAACATCCTTGAAAGAGCTTTCATTGGTCCAAGGAAAGTTATCCTTGGTGAAAACTTTTTTCCAGTGGACCACACTAACTCCTAATACATGTCATAAATTTTGTTCGTGCATGGACTATGAACCGCAACCAAGAGGAATAATAAACTATTTTTTTATAAATTTCTAGTGTTTTCTTCTGATATATTAAATTTTTTTGCGTATATTTATGAGGTGAAAAAGCGGTTGCGAGTATGTGATGCCTTTGGTACAGTGTGCAACACACAAGTACTCAAACCCCTAGCCCTAATAATTATTATGAAAGAAGAAAAAAATATTCAAAATCAATTACTTGCCATTGTCTGTAGCGTATTTGATGCCTATTCTGCAACTCTTTATCTACCTTGTGAAAATGGCAATGAGTATGAACTTGTGGCCTCATTCTCCCTAGGTGATAAAAGCGATTTTCGCAAAATACTCTTGCCAGGCCTTGGCCTTGCGGGGTGGATTTTGCGCAACAATCAACCCTTAGTCGTAGCAAATTTTGACCAACACAATAGCAACCTTGGCTATTATCTGGACGAAGTTGATGCTAAAATAAAAGCCTTTATGGGCTGTCCCATACCCGCAGGCGGTGTGCTTTGTGTGGATAGCAAAAGGCAATATTCATTTTCTGACAAAGATAATAAAATATTGCAAATGTTTGCAGATATTGCCAGACAACAATGTGGCCTAGGTGGAAATGCTGCTCTTGCTGGCAATATTCCTGAATATTTTGTTAACCTTGGCGTAATTCAAGGCTTGCGCTTTCAGCATAAACGCTGGCCCATATTCTTACAAAACTTCCTAAGTACTATGGCTAGTGCTACAAAATTTAAGTACTGTGCTTTTGCATCCATTGATAGTATGGGCGATAGTTACAATGTTGAAGGCGAATCTACCCCCTTACTTTTGCAAGGCAATCAACATATAACCATTCCTTTAAGTAATGGTATCGTGGGGTGGATTTTACGTGATGAAAGCCAACCCATTTTCTCAGAAGGCTTTAGCGAAAGCGTTGCCCCGTCTATTTTTGGTAAAATTGAAGATTTTCCCACATTTAGAGCTGTAATCTGTATGCCAGTTATGGTTAATAAGTCTGTGCGTGGTGTACTTTGTTTAGCTAATCCAGAACCTCAAGTAATGGATGAAGCTTTACGAAGTTTTGTGCATCAATGTGTTGATAATTTAGCATTATTTTTAGAAAATTTATATCTAAAAAGTCGCTTGCATCAATTGTTACCAAAGGCCTTTGTGCACAATGAGGGCAGTGTAAATTATGATTTAGAAAATGACGCCATAAGAGAAGGTGAATAATGTTATCACGCTTATTTGGTTTTTTGGGCAAAAGACTTGCCATGGACCTTGGCACAGCTAATACGCTGCTTTATACCAAGGAAGACGGCATTGTGCTCAATGAACCCTCAGTTGTGGCCATAGATACTGTTGAAAATAAAGTTGTTGCTGTGGGGGCGCAAGCTAAGGAATATATAGGGCGCACGCCCAAGCGCATCAAAGCCATTCGCCCCATAAAGGACGGTGTTATTTCTGACTTTGATGTCACAAAAGAGATGATTTCATACTTCATTAGAAAAGCCATTACTGGCTTGCGCCTTGCCAAGCCCAGCATTGTTATATGCGTGCCCACAGGCATTACCCAAGTGGAAAAAAAGGCCGTCATTGATGCGGCACTTTTAACAGGTGTGCGTGATGTACGCCTTTTGGAAGAACCTATGGGGGCAGCCATTGGTGCAAATTTGCCCATTCGTGAACCCCTTGGCAATATGGTTATTGATATTGGCGGTGGCACTTCAGAAGTGGCTGTTATTACTATGTCTGCCATTGCTTGTGCAGAATCTGTGCGGGTGGCTGGTGATGCTATGGATATTGCCGTGCGCCGTTATTTACATGATGTTTTTCAATTGCAAGTTGGTGATAATACCGCTGAAAATGTGAAAAAGATTTTGGGTTGTGCTGTGCCCATGCCCAATGCACCCTTACTTGATGTTTCTGGCAAGGACATAGTGCAGGGTATTCCAAAGGTTGTTAGGGTGTCTGAAGGCCATGTGCGAGAAGCTTTGCAAGATTGTTTGCGGGCCATTATAAATTCCATACTCACAACGCTTGAAAAAACTCCGCCTGAGCTTGCTGGTGACATTTATCGCAATGGGGTTTTGCTTGCTGGGGGAGGGGCTTTGCTCAAAGGGCTTGACCAACGCATCACCCAAGAAACACGCCTTAAAGTGATTGTAGATGATGATCCCCTAACTACTATTGTACGTGGTGCGGGCAAGACCATTGAGGATATGAAAGGCTTTGATCAGGCATTTATAAACTAAT